>NZ_JBQDYE010000050.1:0-23736 GCF_052044155.1 Salinisphaera sp. SWV1 | reverse complement strand
GAGTGGATCGCGCGCCAGATGGGCCACACCACCACCGAGATGCTATTCCGCGTCTATTCCCGTTACGTCCCCAATCTGACCCGGCGCGACGGCAGCGCATTCGACCGCTTTGTCACCAACGCCATCAACGGCGGGATGGACGAGGAGGGGCAGTCATGATCTCAATCGCCCATCTTGCCGGCCAGCGCGGTGCCCACGTGTCCGGTATCTACCGACTCATCGCCGTCAAACCCGCAGCGCCTGACCCGGGAGGCAGCCGGGCGCAGGTCACGATTGCGGACGCGACCGGGTTCGCGCTTTGTCGATTGTCGGTGGATAGTGACGGCTTTGCCGGACTGACCGACGTCCGAACCCGGTTCGTCCACATGGCCGGCCGAGTGATCGGATCGCCCAGCGGCATGATCCGCATCGACGCCGCTCGAATAGAGCGGGTCCTCAAGCCCGACCGTCCAAGCTGGCACCTGATGTCGAGGACCTGGGTGCCCGTCGACGGACTCGAGTCCTTCGACCGATTGATCGCACTGCTGGATCGATTGACCTGTCATCACATGCGATCGCTGGCCCATCGGCTGTTTTCCAGCCAGGCGATATCGGAGCCGTTCCTCTGCATCCCGGCGAGTCGATTGCATCATCACGCCGTCGACGCCGGCCTGCTCATGCACAGCGTCGAATGCGCTGAAATGGCCGAGACCCTGGCACCGTACGTTTTGCCGGCACATGAGCGCGATCTCGCCGTCATCGGCGCATTGCTTCACGACGTTGCCAAGATACGCATCATGAGATCGCCTGGGCAAAACCGACACGCCATCTATGGGGTGACCCAGGAAGCCCTGAACCTCGAAGTGCTGGCGCCCTTCCTGCGGCGCCTGGATCGCGACTGGCCCGAGGGCGGCGCGGGACTCCGCGAAATGCTCGCGCCGGCGCGACCCTGTGGCCGCCCCAGCAGCGCCTCACCGCTACTGCTCACCGATCTGGTCCGCTACATCGACCGGCTCAGCTCCGGCGCCGACATTCGCGCCCAGAGTTTCCGTGAGTCGCCGGCGTGGCGGCGCTGTGCCCGGACAGAGCAGGGTGATCTCGTGAAGCGCATCTTGCCCGCTGTCCACCGTTCCGGTGGGCTGCAGGTGTCGCCATGAGCCCGGAGGTCTACAAGGTGAACGAAGACGCGTGGTGCCTCGGTGACCTCTCATCCATTGCGACCCTGACCTTGTTCGACAGCGTACAACTGAAAGCAGCCTGCGATGCCGAAGCGAGCCATACGTTGCCTGTTGGCCGAGCCACGTGTCTTGCGATGGCCTACGTTGCTGTTGGATGGTGCGCCGGGTATCGGGACGTCCTACCTGGTATTGGCGCTGGGCACGCCTCTGATCACCTTCAATTGCTCATCGGTGACCGCCCGCTTTTTGCTGCGGCCAGGGTATTCGAGGACAAGCACATCGGCGCGGGTCTGGATGCGTCACATATCCTGTGGTGGGTGATCTCGAATGATCCTGACGCACTACCAGAGCCAACAAGATCGCTGAAGATCGACAAGCCGTCGACGGAATAAGTGGGGGCGATCGCGCAGTCGGTATACGAGGCGTTGCTGGATCAAGAGAGCGGCTGGCGCACACGTTTTTGCCGAGCCTGCGGGCCGATGTGAAGGCCGCGTTGTCTGGTTGGCTGCCGCGCGTGAAATCCGACGCGTTCTGATGAGCACGATGGGGCAGGCGGCGATGGCTCGATCGAGTAGCGATCATATCCGAGTTCGGCTCGACGATCACGAGAGTACTGGCGGTCGTACGAAGCGCCCGATCGGTTTTTTGAGTTAGCGTGGCCGGTAACGGGGGATAACCCGAAGGAAAGTCATCGGACGGCGGCTTTCGGCCAAAAGCGGACCATCATTAGGAGCACCATCGACGTAATAAAACGTCAAGTCGTCGTGCGTGTTGAAGTGAGTGGGGGTGCGTCGCCACTTGCGGGCGGCGTCATTAAGTGAGGCTTGAACGCCTATGCTCTACTGGGGAATGGTGAGATTGCGCGGGGAAGTGTATGAATGGTCAAAGTAAGAAACGAGTCTCAAGCCCGATCTCCACGGGTGGCGAGGGCGTTTTCTTCGAACAACACGTCGCGGCGTATTGGCTGGCGCAACTGCTGGTGCGTAGCATCCCGCCGATCCTGACTGATACTGGCGTTACCGAAGTCCATTTCCAGACCGAGCATCTCGGCTTCAATACGGATGACGTCCTGGTTGTCTGCGCGCACGCGGATAAGGCGGAAGCACGGCTTGTCGGGCAAGTGAAACGCAGTTTTACCATTAGTGCCGCAGACGAAGAGTGCAAGAAGGCTATTGGCGACTTTTGGAAGGATTTTAAGAAGGCCGACCCCTTTAATCCTGAGCACGACCGTTTTGTCCTCGTGACGCTGCGCGGAACGAACACGCTTCTGGAAAATTTTGTCGGGTTACTCGACTGCGCCAGAGGCGCAGCCGACGGCGAGGAGTTCGAAAGACGGCTTTCCCTCGACGGATTTATTTCCAAGAAGTCTGTCCATCAGTGCAACCAGCTTTGTGAGATCGTCAGTGAGCTGGAAGAGACGTCCGTCACCGCCGAAGCGCTGTGGCCTTTCCTGTGCGTATTGCACGTCCTAAGCCTTGACCTGCATACCTCCACGTGCCAGACCGAGGCCCACATAAAGACGCTACTCTCCCTCAAGTCTACCGATCCAGATCCCGTCGCCAGCGCAACGTCTGCGTGGGACGCTCTCCTGGCCTTTGCCAGCGAGGCCGAACCGGCCGCGCGGAGTCTGAAACGCGCCGACCTTCCAGCCTGTCTCGTCCAGGCGCACGGCGAGGTGGGCGCGAACGAGCGGCGCGTACTGACGGCACTGAAGAACCACACGGAATTCGTTCTGCGGAAGATCCGCACGACGATCGGGCCGGCCTTTCACCTGCGTCGCGCCGGCATTGTCCAGAAGGTGCTTGCGGCCATCGAGGCGAAGCAGGTCGTCCTAATAACAGGGCCAGCCGGCAGCGGCAAATCCGTGATCGGCAAGGAGGCGGTAGCCTTTCTCTCCCGCGAATTCTTCGCTTTTGGGTTCCGGGTCGAAGAATTCGCCGTCCCCCACATCGACGAAACACTCCACAACAGCCAGATTCCGGCGCACGCCACAGAGCTTCAGGCCATCCTCGGCGCACAGGGCCGCAAGGTGCTCGTGATCGAGAGCGTCGAACGCCTGCTTGAGAAACCGACGCGCGACGCATTCAGCGACCTCATGACGCTCGCCCAGGGTGACGACGGCCTCTGTATGCTCATGACCTGCCGCGACTATTCCGTGGAGCAGGTCCAGGCCAGCTTTCTCCAGACGGCGGGGATTGACTACGCGGTCATCGAAGTTTCGCCGCTTGACGACACCGAGTTGCAGGAGACCCAGGCCGCCTTTCCGTCGCTGGCAGTGCCACTCGCCAACCCCGCCCTGCGCGAGATCCTGCGCAACCCTTACTTCATCGACAAGGCATTGCAGATTCCGTGGGATGCGGGACGGCCGCTTCCGGAGAACGAGCGCGATTTCCGCGCTGTCTTCTGGCGGCAGATCGTGCGCGCGGACCAGAATCCGGCAGACGGCATGCCGCGTCATCGCGAAGAGGCGTTGCAGGAGCTGGCAGTAAGCAGGGCGCGTGCCCTGTCGGATTACGTGCCAGCTACGGGACTCAATGCTGCAGCCATCGCTCTCCTTAAACAGGACTCCCTCGTTGTTTCGCCCGACGACAATTCTTTGCTCGTGGCGACGGCGCACGACGTCCTTGAGGACTGGGCCATCCTGCAATGGATCGAGGAACGGCACCTTACGGATGAGACGGCGTTCAAGGCATTGTCGTCAGCGATAGGGCCGCATCCTGCAGTGCGCCGCTCGTACCGGAAGTGGGTTGCCGAACTGGTCGACCGCGACGCACCCGCAGCGGACCGGCTGTTCAGCGCAGCCATCGCACAGGCCGATGTGCCCGCTCAGTTCCGCGACGACACGTTAGTCTCGCTGCTCAAGGCACCGTCGGCGTCGGAATTCCTGACGCGGCACGAGGCCGAGCTGCTCGCCAACGACCGTGCGATCCTCAAGCGGGTCATCCACCTCCTGCGTGTCGCCTGTGTGACGTCGCCCGCGTGGCTTGCCGACGTGCGCGGCCACAGCTCGATCCTGAGCGTGCCGGAAGGTGCGGTCTGGGCAACCGTCGTGAGACTGGTGCACCGCAACATTGGCAGTTTCGGAGCGGAAGACGCACCTCTGCTTCTCGCATTAATCGAGGATGCCGTGCGCGGCGTCAGCTGGTGGGCACCTAGCATCGACGGGGCCGAACATGTTGCCGGAATTGCCCATTGGCTCCTCCCGCGCTTTGACCACTACAGGGGAGGAAACACGCGCCAACGCATTTTGAAGGTGATTGCCAAGATCCCGAAAGCCGACCCCGTGAGCTTCGAAGCCGTCCTGCGCGGGCAGATCAAGGAAGGACGCCGCCTTGATCCCATCGCAGACGAATTCCGCGACATCCTCCTTGCAAGCCTCGAAGGTGCGCCCGCCGCGCGCGATCTTCCGGACCTCTTGATCTCAGTCGCACTGGATACCTTCCTCGCCACGGAGGAATATCTGCACGCGGAACCCTATGGCCGCTCATCCATCGACGTCGACCTTTACTTCGGCATCAAGGAACACTTGCAACATAATTTCTTCCCTGCCAGTGCCTTCCGTGGGCCGTGGATCAACCTGGTCACGCACCATCCAAGAAAGGGCCTCGACTTCCTGATCCAGGTCTTCAACCACAGCGCCGAGTGGTATGCGCATCCGCGTCTCCATGACCGCCTCGAACCCGCCTGGGAAGTCGAGCTCACGTTTGCCGACGGGGCCACGCGGAAGCAATGGGTGAATCCGCGTCTCTGGGGCCTCTATCGCGGGATAAGCGTCGGGCCTTATCCGCTCCAGTCGCTACTGATGGCCTTCGAGAAGTGGTTGCTCGACTACGCAAAATCCCATCCCGAGGGGCTCGACGCGGTACTGCTCGAAATTCTCCAGCGCAGCGATTCCGCCGCGCTCGCAGCCGTTGTCGCGAGCGTGGCGACCGCCCATCCTCACCGGTCAGGCGAGGCCCTTCTGGTGCTGCTGTCGGTGCAGGACTACATCGAGATCGATCGCAGCCGCATGGCTGGCGAGCACCAAACTTCGAGCCTCCCGGGATTGTTTCCGACTCTCCGCGCCGAAAACAAGATCTACGAAGAGGAAAGGAGGGAATCCAACGGGCTGCCGCACCGCCAGCACGACCTTGAGGCGGCCATTGCAAACCTGCAACTCGGCCCTCTAGCTCCGAGAGCGCATGCCATCATCGACCGTTACATCGCAGCACTGCCAGCGCCGGACAAACGCAACAGGCAAGCCCTCACATGGCAGCTCGCCATTCACCGGATGGACTTACGTCAATACGACGTGGCCCCCGACCAGCCCGTAACGGGCGAAACGTCGGCAGAGAACGGCGATGGATCTCTGAAGAGTCACGTCCGCCTCGAACCCAAGCCGCCGGCTCCGGAAGTTCAGCAACTAGTTGACGAAAATAAGAGGCGGTTGGGCGAGATGAATGCCCGTGTGGGTGTTTACATGTGGGGCCTCCAGATCTTCCAGCGCGAGGATGGCTCTGCGGACCCTGCGCGGTGGCGGGAGAAGCTGACGAGTGTCCAGGGCATGGACCGCACCGCGGAGCATCCCGACAACAGCCGCAACGCTCCGGGATTTGTGGCTGCCGTCTGCGTCCGCGATCACTGGGACGAGATGTGGTCGGAAGAGAAGGAGTGGTGTATCGATGTCATCTGCTCCGAAATCTCCAGACACGCGGACCAATGGGGAACTATCGACCGCATGCAGCGGTTTTCGATGCTGGCTGATCGCCCCTGTGCCTTCGTCGTGCCTCTGCTGCTCTCCAAGCCCCTGACGGAAGCCCAGACGCCGCGCGTGCGGCAGTCCTTTATTGTCGCGCTAACCCATCCGATCGATGAGGTCCGTTGGTACGCCATCTGGGGCATGAACGACGAGGTATGGGCCGCGAACCCCGATCTTGCCCTGCGCGCCGTCAATGCCATCGCAACCGAGGCCGCCCTTGCCGACCGCGACTGGAAGGCCGAGGAGAAGAAGCGTTACGACAAGCGGCGCACGCCGGACACAATCTCCGCCGCCGCGGCCGCAGACGTTCGCGGACGGTTCTGGACCGAAGGGGAAATCGCCGAAGATGCGCACGTCAGGTTCGCCATCAATGAGGTATTCGGAGCCGAGGCGCACCCGAAGATCCTCTCGATCCTAGGCCAGATTCCCAACGAGCCTCTGGCCGTGACCGCACACCGGCGCGCCAGCGAAGACCTCGTCGAGTGCTGGAACCGTGAGCACGATCGTTCTCCCGACCGGCGCGACAGGAATTTTCACAGGGAGCAGGCGATATCCGACCGCATTCAGCAGTTTGCGATGCGCGCGTCAGATGCCGATGCCGAGCAAGTCCTGCAGCCGATCCTCGAAGCCGTTGACCGGCATCCGCGCGAGGTCCACAACGTCATCCAGGGGTTCACAAGCAGCGAGGACAGCAACCCCAATACGCCGCATTACTGGTTCCTATGGAACCTGTTTGCCGAGCGAGTCAAACGCGCTAAGTGGCTTGCGCATCTGGATAGGGAGCATCCCCACGGCAGCGAGGTGCTGTCAACGATCTTCCTGACCGCGTGGTGGAAGGACAACGTCCGTCACTGGCGGAGTCTTGAAGGCTACGCCCACAACGTCGACGCGCTCTTCGAGGCGCTGCCGCCGGCCTGGATCGTACTGGACAGCTATGTTCGCTTCCTCTACCACATCGGCGAGCGATCGTTGCCCGCTGCGTTTGTGCGCATCGCGAACGCGCTCGGGCGCGGAAGGCCAGCTGCTATGTTGCTGGACTCCAACACCGTCTTCATGCTCGAAGTTCTTCTCCAGCGGCATGTTTACGCAAGACCGCTGGAACTCAAGCGCGATCCGGCCCTGCGCCAGGCCATTCTTTGCGTGCTCGACATGCTTGTAGAGAACGGTTCCTCCGCCGCCTTCCGGATGCGGGACGACTTTGTGACGCCGGTTGCCTGACGTTCCCTTCGTCGGACAAGGAATTAGCTGAAAAACGAGCCGCGGGCTATTTCAACGAACTACGCCATGTGCTTTGGAGTACCGCGCATTATGAGGCGGGAAGACAACAGCAATTAATTTCCGCGGCGTCGCACGCCCCAGTCTCAAATGGCATCGTGGTTTGTAAGCCAATAATCCAAGGGTCCGCTTTGGGTCGCGATCGGCCAAAAGCGGTCCGTGGCGGAAACGGAACAATGAGATGCTGGATGGCCAGCCTAACGAGCTGACTGGACAATAAAGCTCTTGATCATGAACAAAGCTCAGCTAGCCCATATCGAGCTCGGCTCTTGAACCGTAATCACTCGTGAATGCCAAACTGCTGGCGATCTGGCACGAGAAACGGCTCGCTGATGACTCTCTCCCCGATTACCGAGCGACCAAGGTTGGCAAAATCAGGCTTCAAGCAATGTTCCAGGCTTGCTTCAGCCGTTTCACGGTGTGATCCCATTTCGGCGTTTTGGGTTTGCATACCGTGTTCTGATTCCCGAACAGGCCGGTCTCGCTTACGGCAGAGCCGATTTCGACCGTCTTTTCCCAAGTGACCGGCACGATGTACTCGGCATGGTCATCATCGGCGTCCGCATCGAGCTTGGGATAGGGCCCGGTCAGAGCCATTTGATCCAGCGTCCGTGGACCGTCGGGGGTATCGAACTGGTATTGGTCCGCGCGGCAGTGCTCGCCGGTGACGCGGCCGACGCCGACATAACCGGTACCTGGAATATTGACCCACACGCGATCACCTTCCGAGAGCATCGCCAGCGTGCGCGAATACCAGAGCGCGCCACCGCCGGCGATGAAGCCCAGCCGGCGGGCGTCCTCCCACGGCCGCTCGCCACCGAACGAGACGTAGAACTCGCCGTTCCAGGGCTGCTTGTGCGTCCGGCTGATGACGCGTTCCTGGTTTTCCTCCGGGTCGATCATCCACGCCCGGCTCAGGTAATGGTTGCCGGCGTCCTGGAATGCCGCAAAGAACAGCGCGTTGATGGCGATGTCTGCATGCGTGTTCAGGTAGTTGATGATTCGCTCGGTGCTGGCGTCGAGCTTGGTCGCGACCACCACCATCTGATGCGCGCTGTTGAGCTGGATATCGGTACGGTCGAGCGCGACGCCGAAGCGGTGCTCGAAGGCGGCCTCAAGCGACTCGTGATGCCGCCCGTAGTTCTGTGCGAACTGGTGATAGATCTCGCCGATCTGCGACTCGTCCAGATTGACGACCCACGAGGCATAGTCGATCGCCTGTGCCACGACCTCGCGCGGCGTCTTGTTGCGCTTGAGTTCGATGATGATGACATTGCCGTCGCCGTCCAGCGCCAGCAGGTCGATGAACTTATCGAAGTCGGTCCGCACTTGGCGGCCGATCAGCAGCCAGTCTGCATCGAGGATGGCGATGTCGTGCATCACTTGCTCTTCGAGCAGCGACTCGTCGGCCAGCCCGCTAGGCTGAAGCTTCTCTGGCTTATCGCCGATTTTCCAGATGCCTTGTTCAATGGCCATAGGTAGCGCTAGCGATTCGTGGTTAGTGAATGGCTTGTTCGACGACGATGTCAGCCATTTCCAATCCGGTTTCGCCAGACCTTTTCATCGATGTTTTGAGTCGGTCGCAAATCGCGATTAGCTCATCTGTCTTATGGATAATACGATCTTGTTCTTCGGCAGGGGGAAGCGGAACTATGCAGCTACGAAGTTGCGTCTTATTTATAGACGCCAGATTCGTTGTTTGCTTGCTTGAATCGGCAAAATACTGCTTTGCAAAAGCTGAGTTCAGATATATTTCGAGCCATCGTTCATTTTGTTCTTCTAAAATTAGCCGCGCCCGAAAAACGTGGTTTTGGTGAATCATGGGGTTGATCGATCCGTCCCAGATAGCGGTTCGACCGACCTTGTCCCAATCACCGCCCTCAGTAATGAGTAAATCTCTCGGCTGGAGCAAGTATCGCTCTGCATCCTTCTCGGTGACTTCAATCTCTTTTATGTCCTGGAGATTCAGCTTGCCTCTTTGCACGTTGGCTACGCGAAGATACGGTGACATGATCGTTTGAACGCCGTTGTGCTTTTTTCCTTTTGCGATACCGCTTTGTATCTGTGTGACGTTGTCCAGTCGAGTTAACGCCCACCCTTCTGGAAGTGCGAATGGGTGATCGGTTGTCCTTGGCGCAGGAAGTGGCTTTTCCCTTCCAGATCGGGTGTAGTTTGGAGGGTTCGCGCGTTTTTTTTCGATTTTCGAAAGAAAAATATTACCGGCTTGTTCAGAGGATGTCTGTGGAACCAGCCGCCCCATAACAGCAAGCTGAAGAACGGTTTGCTTCAGACGCTCGATGCTGTTTTCGGTAGTAAACAATGAATCGAAGTGGGCGGCCAGGCGGGCCCAGTTCTCGGCCAGTTCGTCGGCGTCTTTGGATTGCGTGAGCGTGCCGAGCAGGGCGTCGACGAGCGTTTCGTGGGCGGCGTGCTGATCGCGGGTCTGCTGCTCCAGCCGGTCGCAGAGCGCCATGAGTTCGTCGACTTTATGGACGATGCGGTGTTGTTCGCTTAACGGAGGTATAGGGACGATTAGCGATTTTACTGACGAAGTATTCAGTTCGACTTGCTTCGTGGTTCCCGAAACCAAGGAGGTCGGATGATGCGGGTCTATTCGGTTTTGAATCGTGGGGGATGAAAGGTAGGCGTGTATAAAGCGCTCATCTAAAAGTTTTAACCGAATTACTGTAACGTGAGAATCAGCTACTATTGCTGAATCATCTAAATTACTGACACATGTAAGTCGGCCGACCGTACCGGTGCCCGTAGAATTCCACAGTAAGTCGTGATTCTTTAGGAAACGTTCGGGTTTGTAGCTATCGAGGCTTTGATCTGTGATGAGTCTAGCTTTCGAAAGGTCAAGGCCTGCCCATCGAATGCACTTCTGGGATACGACGCGTACTTTGCCGTTATCAGCGTATTT
Source organism: Salinisphaera sp. SWV1 (assembly GCF_052044155.1). Taxonomy (NCBI): domain Bacteria; kingdom Pseudomonadati; phylum Pseudomonadota; class Gammaproteobacteria; order Salinisphaerales; family Salinisphaeraceae; genus Salinisphaera; species Salinisphaera sp. SWV1. Next base: position 13,643 of record NZ_JBQDYE010000050.1, on the reverse strand, counting down.
TGGCCCTTTGCCTCTTTGAATATACGAACTAACTGCACCTAAACTAGACCACTCCCAACCGAGGGGTTTGTCATAGGGGATTTCGCTGGCTGGAACCGCATCCGGAGTGTCAGCCGACTTGGTTTTAGTGGACTGTGTCGTTTGCGACAAGATTTTACGCAGCAAGCCCGATGCAGGCTCCTCCTCCGAGTCCTGCAGAACTAATCTGCCGCGTACTGCTAGTTCCAGAATTAATTCCCGTAAATTTTGTATGCCAGAAAACTCGACCTTGCCATTGCTACCATGCCGGTTGGTCGACTTGGTAGTAACCGCCCCGGTCCACAGATCGAGATGCTCGGTAATGAAAGGCTCTGCACTCATGCCGAACGCCGCTCCTGCTCGGGTTCGTCTTTCGGCGCCAGTGCCTCACCCAGAATCGTTTTGAGTTCGTCGCGCAGCGCTTGAATCTCGGCCTGGTGCTGTTCGTACCTGGCCAGCAATTCGTCCGGGTCGTGGGTATCTTCTTCGGCCTGGAACGGGTTCCTGATGTCCAGGTTGTAGTTCCGCTCGCGGAGGTCGTCGATCGAGACTTTCCAGGCGTGTTCTGTTTCCACACGGGCGGCGAAGCCGTCGGCCCCGGTGCCCCACCAGTCGATCTCGGCCTGGAATTCCTCGAACCGCATGGGTTTGGTTTTGCTGTAGTTCTTGTAACCCTCGGGATAGGGGTGTTCGTAGTACCAGACGGTTTCGGTAGCTTGCCCCTTGGTGAAGAACAGCAGGTTGGTCTTGATGCCGGTGTAGGGATTGAACACGCCGTTGGGCAGGCGAACGATGGTGTGCAGGTTGCACTCCTCGAGCAGCTTTTCCTTGAGGCGGGTCTTCATGCCTTCGCCGAACAGGAAGCCGTCCGGCAGCACGATGGCGGCGCGGCCGCCTTTCTTGAGCAGTTGCAGGAACAGCGTGAGGAACAGGTCGGCCGTTTCGCGGGTGCGGAACGCCTGCGGGAAGTTGTCCTCGATGCCGTCTTCTTCCATGCCGCCGAACGGCGGATTGGCGATGATGGTGTCCACCCGGTGTGTCGGGCCCCAGCTGATCAGCGGGTAGGACAGGGCGTTATCGTGCTTGATCTGGTTTGGCGTATCGATGCCGTGAAGAATCAGATTCGTGGTCGCGAGCAGATGGGGCAGCGGTTTCTTTTCGATGCCGTGGATGGTGCTTGCGATCGTGTCTTCGTCCTGCGGGGTTTGTACGTAGTTACGGCGCTTGTGTTCGATGGCGCCGGTGAGAAAGCCGCCGGTGCCGCAGGCCGGGTCCATCACGGTTTCGTCCAGCTTGGGGTCCACGCGGTTGACCATGAACTCGGTCACGGCGCGCGGGGTATAGAACTCGCCCGCATTGCCGGCGCTTTGCAGGTCCTTGAGGATCTGCTCGTAGAGATCGCCCAGCTCGTGGCGCTCGCTGGATTTGTTGAAGTCCACGCCTTCCTGGATCTTGTTGATGACCTGCCGCAGGAGCTGGCCGGACTTCATGTAGTTGTAGGCATCCTCGAAGACGTTGCGGATGACCACGCCACGGTAATCGTCGCCCTGTGCCTGCAAGCTCTGCAGGCCAGGGAACAGCGTGTTGTCCACGAAGGCCTTGAGCTTGTCACCGGTATCGCCTTCCGGGTCGGCGGCCCAGTTGCGCCAGCGCAGGTGCTCGGGCAGCGGCGAGCGGTAGTCGTCGTCGAAGGTTTCCCATTCGGTCTCGCGATCGTCGTAGATCTTGAGAAAGAGCATCCACACCAGCTGGCCGATGCGCTGCGCGTCGCCGTCGACGCCGACATCCTTGCGCATGATGTCCTGGATAGATTTTACCGTGGTGCTAATGGCCATGACTTAGTGCTCGAAGACGTTGTCGTGATGGTGTTGCAGGCGCATATCGGCGGCTATGCCGAAGGCTGCTGTGTCGATGAAGTGACGGCTGACACGAAAGCGCCCATGTCGTCGAATGTGATCAGCCCGGCATCCAAGGCCGCGTTGAGATTCGCGGTCAGCAGCAGGCCATTGTAAACATCGAGCCGCTCCTCGTTGGTCGAACCCTTCCATGGTTTGGCGTGCGAGGCTCGGAGCATGTCGAGGTTCGCGGCGCGGGTCACAGCGCAGCGCCCCGCGGTAGTCGATCAGCGCCTTGCGGATGGCGGCATCGGAGGACAGGCCAGCTCGCAGGCCTTCGATTTCGTCGAATGCGGGCCGCGCGCCACGAAAAGCGACCGGATCAAGAATGGCGAGCAGTTCGTGCAACGCCTCTTCGGAGTCGACATCAGTCTCCTAGCCGTATGTGATCTCACCCTGGCCTGTATGACGAGGTTTGGCATAGCCCGCCATATTCGAGTTGTGATGCGGCTCCAACCAGTCGACTGATAGGCCCTCGATCATGTCGATTTCAGCGCTCCTGTCCTTCAGCGCTGGATTCAGAATAAGCTGCGCTTCGTGCGTGGCAGCGGATCCATCATGCCCAGAGGTCTTGAGATAAACGCGCACGCCATTAGCGGTTGCCAAGCCCTTTATACGGAGGCGGTCACGCTCAACACGTGGTCCCGCGCGCTCTAGCGCGCACCGTATCTGATGCGAGTCGAGCATTTAGGCATATAACTCTTGTTCGAGATCTCGGACGGCGGCCAGATATTCATTCTTGCCGCCGAATGCGTTGATCAGTTCGATGGGCGAGCCCATCTGGTTGAAGGGATCGAGTTTGAGAACCTTGACGTCCTCCATGGGCTCGATGCCGGTATCGGTGTACTTGGTCAGCAGCGCATCGAGGACGGCAAGACTGGCGCCTTCGTAGCGATTGAAGTAGTCGTTCTTGCGAACCTGTTCGGCGCGCTCGCGGCGGGTTAGCGGCGGCTGGTCGTAGACGATGTGGCAGATCACGTCGAAGGGATCGGGCTCGGCGCCCAGTTTCTTGCGGACATCCTCGCTAAGGTCGTGCCAGAACACGCCGTTTTCGGCCAGCTCGTCGACAATAGCCTGCTTGCGCTCGGCGGCGTTCCAGCGGCGCAGGAAATCGTCGAGCGATGTGAATTGTTCGCGGACCTTCTTGCGGGTGTAGTCCTTGAGGCTTTCGGTGATCAGCTTGCCGTCCGGGCCGAGATACTGGACGCGCTCGGCGACGACACTCACCTCGACGTTATCCACGACATACCGCGTGCGTCCGGTGCCCTTTCCGTCGCCGTCTGGGCTCCAGTCGGCTGCGGTGTCGTCCGACTCCCATGCCCCGTCGGCGCCGGCCCCGTAGTCTTCCGGATCTTCCGGGACCGCGGGCGTATCGGGTATGGCGCCTTCCTCTTCATCGTCCGGCACGACGGATTGGCCGCTGGCGGGTTCGTAGACCTTGACCGGGTCGCCGTCGAATTCGGGGTCCGCAAACAGTTCGGTCGCTTTCTTGAAATCCAGGATCGTGAACCAGTGCTTGTTGAAGTCGTCATTGATGCGCGTGCCGCGACCGATGATCTGCTTGAATTCGGTCATGGACTGGATGCGCTGGTCCAGGACGATGAGCTTGCAGGTCTGGGCATCCACGCCCGTCGTCATCAGCTTGCTGGTCGTGGCGATGACAGGATAGCGCTCCTCGGGATTGATGAAGTTGTCGAGCTCGGCCTTGCCCTCGAGTTCGTCGCCCGTGATCCGCATGACGTACTTGCGATTCTCTTGGACGCGTTCCGGATTGAGATTGACGAGGGCCTGGCGCATGCGCTCGGCGTGGTCGATGTCTTCACAGAAAACGATGGTCTTCTGATAGGGGTCGGTTCGGGCAAGAAATTCGGTCACCTTGGCCGCTACCGTGAGCGTGCGCTTCTCCAGTATCAGCTGACGGTCGAAGTCCTTCTGGTTGTAAATCCGATCATCGATCAGGTGGCCATGCTTGTCGGTCTGGCCTTCGCTCGGGCGCCAGCCTTGCAGATCCTTGTCCAGATCGACACGCACGACCTTGTAGGGTGCGAGGAAGCCGTCCTCGATGCCTTGCTTGAGCGAGTAGGTGTAGACCGGCTCGCCGAAATAATCGATGTTGGAAACGTCTTTGGTTTCCTTGGGCGTGGCCGTGAGCCCGATATGGGTTGCGCCCGAGAAGTGGTCAAGGATCTGCCGCCATGCTGAATCAGCGGCCGCACTGCCGCGGTGGCATTCGTCGATGACGATGAGGTCGAAGAAATCCTCCGAGAACTGCTTGTATATGTTCTTGTCTTCCTCGCTGCCGGTGACCGCCTGATAGAGGGCGAGATAGATCTCGTAGGATTTATCGACCGTACGGTTGGACACCTTGGTCATGGCCTGGCCGAAAGGCTTGAAGTCGTTGTTCTTGGCCTGGTTCACCAGCACGTTGCGGTCGGCGAGGAAAAGGATCCGTTTCTTCTTGCCCGCCTTCCAGAGGCGCCAGATGATCTGGAACGCAGTGAAGGTCTTGCCGGTACCTGTCGCCATGACGAGCAGGATGCGATCCTGACCTTTGGCGATGGCTTCGACGGTGCGATTGATCGCTACCGTCTGGTAGTAGCGGGGCGTGCGACCGCTGCCGTCGTCGTAGTACGGTTCTTCGATGATTGGCTGCGCGGCTTGGCCAATTCCCTTGTATTGACAATACCGCTGCCACAGCTCGGCTGGCGAGGGGAATTCGTCGAGCGTGAGAGACGTTTCCGTCTGCCCGGATAATCCCGTGCGGTCATGGAATAGAAAGCCGTCGCCATTGCTTGTGAATACAAACGGCACGTCCAGCGCATCGCTGTAGGACAGGGCCTGCTGCATGCCGTCGCCAAGTGCATGCGTGTTGTCCTTGGCCTCGATGACTGCAATGGGCTGGTTCTTCTGATAACTCAGAACGTAGTCGGCGCGGCGCCGTTGGCCCCGTGCGTGCAGGCGCCCTCGCACGATGATGCGACCGGCCGTGAATGATACTTCCTCGCGGATCTGCGTCTGCAGATCCCAGCCGACGCGTCTGAGCGCCGGCGTGATGAACTTGGTGCAGATATCGCGTTCGGTTAGATCGCGCTTATTCAAGCTGTCCTCTCGACTCCCCCTGGCGGTCCGACTTTAACGCATTATTTGGCGTTTGCGCGGCGCTCCGACCGGAACAGCCGTTCCTACTGAGACCCGGGCCAATCCGGCCAACGCGCTGGGGAATGGGCCAGTCGGTGCGCGTCGATCGCGCTGAGCCGGTCGACGACGCCCGCTCAACTTCGCTGGCCGACGTTGTGGATTTCGCGGCCGCCCATGAATTGGCCGCCCGTCGTACTGCGCCGATATGCTCCAATGGCTGCTTGATGACGAGATCATCACGTCGCAGGACAAACCGGCATGCTGTTCACCGAACATCAGCTCAAGGAAAACGCAGCGGGGCCTTCGCCGGGCGGCGCGCTATTGCCGGACGATCGGCAACCGGGACTCGCTGCGGCCGGCAGCTGATCGACAACGTGGCGATCCGCGACGAGCCCGGCGCCGCAACTTATTGGGAGCGCGACGAGCGGGCTGCAAGGAACACGCCATGGGCGGATCAACGCTACCGGTTGCCTTCAATTCGGAATACCAGATTCCGGTCGACGATCAGCGGCCGGTGCGCGCGATGCGACTCGGTCGTAAGCGAATGAATTAGTTAGTTAAAATATCGGTTTGGCTTAGGCCTGCCGTCCATTTTTACAAGCGTGTCAGGCAACGAGGTATTTATTGGCATGCTTGGGCAGACCTTGGACACTCGCATGGACTTACGACCTCTGGTTCGAGCCACGCTACGATTGGCCGATCTACACGACATGAACCGGACGCCGGGCAGTGCACCAACTGGCGTCTCCGAAGAGCGAGTCGGGACCGGTGAGGGGATGTGGATCGACGCGGGCGCGCGCATCCTGGCCTATGTTCGGGCTAACGATGACATCCTGAGTCGCGACTTCGTGCCACTCACGCCGATTTTTGATGAGATTCGCCGTGATCACGCTTCGATGTCATTGGATGACGTCGAGCACGTGGTCAAAGTGTTAGCCATGCCTCGGCATTCGCGGATGCGAAACCCAAGCAATGCCGCCGAAATGGACCACACGCGCGAGCAAACAGCATTGCTAGATCGCCCGATACACGAGCGGCCGAACAAAGCGCGGCTGACTCGCACTGGCCGGAATGCGATCAAGCTCGGCTCAACCGCACGCAGCTTTCTCCTGACTCAGTTCAAGGCCAATGAGATATCACACGCTCTACGGCTGAATCTGTTTGATGACGCGCTCGATGCCTTGCATACGGTGATGCAGCGAATTGCCGAAGTGGCAGAGGATTTACGCCACGCTCGTGAGCGGCCAGGGCGCAGCGAGCTGGTCCAGATGTTCTCTGAGCAATCCCAGGACTACAACGCCGCGCTTCGCGACACACGCATTGCGATCGAGGACGCACTCGCACTACTCAACAGCCGTGAAGTGATGGATGCCATGGACGCCTACGCCGAGACCGGCGGCGGGCCGGCCGGCGACCAATTTGCACGCCTGCTAAATACCACACTCAATCGCCTTGAACTGCTGGGGCGAACCTACAGTGATTTCCTGCAATCAGTCGCCATGGCGGCTGACCGACCGATTGGTGTGAAGGACATGACCGCATTAGCTGCTTTTTTGGCGTTCAACCCACCGACTCAAGGGATGATGGATGCATCTCATGAGCTGATCGGCCCGCTGTCCGTCGCATGGCCGCATGCCTCGATTTCGGATTTTGAGGGATGCCTGCCCAGCGCGAGCGAATCGCAGGCTGACACAGCGCAGCCACTTGATCGACCTGTCGACACGATCGAGACCATCTCACCCATGTCTCTATTCCTGGAAGCCCACCGAGCCGAAATACTCGCGTTGCTGGCCGAGCGTCCGGTGAATCTGTCGGAGGCCCGAGAGCGCGGCTGGCTGTCGGTTATGGGGGAGAACAAGGCAAACGAGATGATTGGGGTCTTTGCTAGTCCGATATGGCTGGACGACACCGGCGACATCGACATGCGGTTCATCACCAACGCGTTGGAACTGCACATGAAGAACGGCCGCGTGCTGCGCGGAGACGATATACAGATCAGTTTGCGATCTGCCGCATACAACGAGGGGTCTAAGACACAGTGAGCTGGGCAGAAATCGGCGAGGCGCACGCCTATCTCCTGCGCTATAGGAGTGTCGAATCACGCCCGCGGCGGCGCCGACACAAGGGGGAGGCTCGAATCGCCGAGATCCTCTCGGATATGGATGATGCCGACATGGAGGACTTCCGGGAGATGCTCATGGGGCAGGGGCTGGAACTGATGCAGTTCGAGGACGCCCAGATGCCCGGCATCGCCCCGGGCGGCAAAATGTGGATGTTGGCACGCCGGTCCGATGTTGAACCGCCGCAGTATTTCTCTCGCGAGCTGATCCTGCAGCGGATGGCCGTACGTCTGGGTGAGTCGCGAACAGCAACCAGCGTCTGGTACCTGCATATCTGGCTGTTGTATCTCGCCGTCGTCTATACCGACCTCGGGCGCGGCATGACCGAGGTTGGCGAGTATCTGCGAGCTCGTTTTCCCATGTCAGTGCTATCCGACACGGTCCGGACTCATTGTGATCAGCTTCAGTCGTCACGGCCCGTCGACAAGGATGACGAGGACGTCATTAGCATTCTCACAGACGTTCAGGGCCAGGATATCTACCGGCGTGTCAGCAACTTTTGCTCGGCGATGGTGGAATCTGGCTTGCTGATGGAGGTCGAGCGGAACGACGGCGAACCGATCTACCAGCAAACGCTGCTCGGTGCTCTTGAGATCGGGCGTAATTACCAAGCTGGCGTGGGTTTGATGGAGCCGGGCGCCGAGCAACTGGCGAACGTGACGAATCTCGCGCGTCACCATTCCGACGGTGAAACCATGAGCAGCGAGGATGAAGGCTGATGTACGGACTCAACCGCTTTGAAGCAAGCAATTACGTCAACGGTTCGGGAGACAGTCCGCACCTGCCTTGGATTCCTCGGTTCGCTGGCAACATCTTCCCCTTTCACGGGCTGAGCACGGCCATTCGCTTGGATAACGGTGGAGGCAAAACACGCATCGCAAATGCCATCGTCGGCTTGCTCGGGCGCGATCAAAAACTGCTGTCTCAGGTCTATAGCTGTATGCCGTCTTCGAGTACGCAGAGTCCTACCTGGGGCCATGTACGTCTTGAGTTCATCGAGTGCAGCCCCGAGTCGCTGGATGTGGTTGCGACACAAGGCGTTCAACCGGAAGGCGAGACATGGGTGTTCGGCCTGGCCGCGTACCAGCCAGGTAAAGATCACTTTTTCTATTTCTACCGGGGCACATTTGAGGATGCCCCGACAATGGTCACCAACGACGGCAAGAAATTCCTGGTCTCAAGAGATGAATTTCGGGCCTCTGTGCAAGACCAGCGTGAGGCCCAATGGAATGTTGTCGAGTCTGACTGGCGTAGCCGGATCTTCAATTTCGTCTCAAAGGGCAACGTTCAGCGTCTCACTGAATACCAGAAGTCTGGCAGTGGCGATCAATCTGCTCAGTTTTTCCGCGCCAAGCCCCGCGGTGGTGAGCGATTCGATCAGGCCTTTTTCTACGAGAATCTCGCCCCGGAAATCATGTCAGGACTGATGGGCGATGCGGCGGATGAAGATGAGCAGCATCTGGAGGACACGCTCTACAAGACGTTGACACGCAGCATTCGTGACGAGCGCCTGATCAAGGAGTCCCAGCATCAGCTTGAAGAGTGCGAGCGGCTGGCTAAGACGACACGCTCGGCTGCCGAAACGGCCGATCGCGCGCTCGGCTTTCACAGCGCGTACCGCGACCAGCAGCGCGAGAACGCGACGATACTCGCCGTAATCAATCGCCTGGTGCGCACTAGTGCACTGCCTGGTATTCCCCGCGACGAGTTACCGAATGATCCGTTGGTTCGCGCGCTGGCCGTGGATACTGTCATCGCCCCTCAGCGTGGCGTCATGTTCCGTGACTCCGGCTTGGCGTATGTCTGCCAAAAATCGGTCAAAGAGCTCAACCAGATCGCTGAGCGATGGCATCTGAAAGCTCACCAAGTACTGCAGGTCATCGAAAGTACTCACGAGCGCGACAATGCCTCGACGGCAAAACAGACCGTCAAACCACGCTACTACACGCCGGATGACGCGCACAAACTGATCGCTCAGCAACATGGCTTCTTCGACGGCGCCAGCCGTGCTCAGGTCCGTGAAAGCCTATATGCGGCTGTGACGTGGATCATTGACGCGGCAGACTGCGCGCCGCGCCGCATGCTCAGCGAGACAGATGCCGACATCGCGGCATTGCGCGAGAAACAACAGGACCTGCAGGACCAATCAGAAAAGGCGTCTCAGAAACATGCGGTCCTGCAGGAAGCCCAGAACGCCTATGAAGAGGGTGAGAAAGCCTATTCCAAGATCAAGGCGAGCCCTCTATTCGAGCCTGAGGAGGCCGATCGAGCTGCACAGGTGGCAGAAGAGGTCAGCCAGCACCATGACGTATGTCAACAGGCTTACGAAAGCTTCACTCGACGCGAAAGCGAGTTAAAGGTTCATCACAAAAGCTGGCAAGCGTTCACGCGCGCCTATGGCGACGATGCTGATCCATCGAGTATCCATTCGGAATTGAAGGCCGATCGCGACGACGCCAAACAGGCTTTGAACCATGCGATTGAGCGAGAGAACGGCGCGAGTACGCGCTTGAAAAAAGCATACGAGGACTCGACGAATGCAGGCGCCGCGCTGGAGAAGGCCACTGGCGCGCTGAACGATATTTTCAAATCGGCTGCTGTGCACGATGCGTTCACCGAACGGTTCCCGGGCGAAGCGCCGTCAAAAGCCGAAGCCACACGGCGCGACCGCAAGGAGGCCATCACGCGTCGCCTGGCGGAGCTTGTCACGGAGAAGAGGGCGCTCGACAAGGCCATTGACGCGCTGTTTGGCTTTCGAACATCTCATGGGCAGGATGCTGACCCGACCGAATGGCTGGCGCAGGCTGGAACCGAACGTGAACAGGCATCTGAGCGTCGACATGAGCTGCGAGCCGAGATCACTGAGCTTGAAAGGCAACTCGAAGAGCTCAAGCAGGAACGGGTTGCAGCCGCGCCGATGTATCGCGAGTCAGGCCATATACTCGATCGAGCTGCGATTCACTGGCAGCCCTTACACAAGGCGATCATCGAGTCGGACCTCGCGGAATCAGAAGCCCGCCGCGCATTGGAACACTTCTCCGCCATCGCCTTTGCACCGGTCGTCGCAGATCCCGAGCAAGCAGAGCACGCCGCCCAAGTGCTGGCGGACGCGCGCCACCCAGTACCGACACTGATCCAGGAAGGGCTGATCGATTACCTGAGGCAGACGCATTACTCCGAGGCACAGGAGCGGTACCAAGGCCTGCTAGCGGGTGTCATGACGCGGGAAGTGGCTTGCCTGCTCGATCCATCGCTGATCGAGAGGGAGCGCCGCGACGTTGAGGAGCGTCTCGGCACGTCGCGCCGAAAGAAAGACGAGTGCGACAACGCCCTCAAGCGTCTCGATGAGAATGGTCGGACCGTTAAAACGGCCCGAGAGGCCGAGCAGGCACTGGCCACCGATGCCGAGCGCAAGCGGCCGGCACTTGAGGAAGAGCAGCGAGAGCTGGAGCGTGAAGCCAAAGGCATCGACACCGACCTCTCTGAGAAATCACTCAAGTTGATGCGAGGGGCTCAGGATTTCCTAAGCATCGGTGGCGCTGAGGCAGTTGAAAAGGCCAAGAGTACGCGCGCGAGATGCGAACAAGCCAAGGATGCGGCCGTCAGTGAACACGATGCTGCCTCGGCCGCGTATGAAACGGCTCAGGAGACGACCAAGAGCGCACGGGATCAACATGACAGCATCTACACGTCAGATCAGGAGATCATGGTCAAAGAGGCCACACGCTTCTTCTGCAAGGGCGGGCCACAATTCTGGGCCACTCGCGATAAAGAGAAGGAGCGCTTGTCAGACGCCTTGTATCGCGCTATACAGCGAGGCCACTTCAAGGACACGCTCCAGACAGCCGGCGAATTCGTGGCCGAACGCGATCGCCGGGCCGATGGCGTGTCTGTTCATGATGAGCTGGCATCACTCACCCGGGCGCTCGAAGAAATCAAGGCAGAACGAAAGGGCACCGTCGAGAAACTCGCGGAACTGGAAGAGCGGCGTCCCAATATTCTGAGGTCTTTGGACAAGCTGGATGAGGCACTTGCAGAGCTGCAATCTCAGGACCGCCTGACAGCTGATCTCGCCGTTGATATCGATCCTGCGCTTCGCTCACAGGAAGAGTTGACCAACAACGAATTGGTTATCTCGGCGGAGAACATAATGCGCGCCATGCGCGACGAGGATAGCACGGCGATCTTCGAATCGACGGAGCAGTTTCTGGGGCTGCTGCGCGAGTTGGAGCTCACCAACCGTCGTGAGCGCATGACGACAAGCCGCAAGAATCGTGACGACGCAGCCCGGGCCCTGATGGTTGAAGTGCAAGATCTTCGGTCCGAGCGCAACGGTCTGGCTGCGACCGAGCGGGAAATGCTCGCACCCGTAGCCAGCATTGCCGAAGCATCGATCGTGACGAGCCTTGCGGAAAGCTATGCCGCCAAAGTCGCAGATCGGAAAGAGCATACGAAGCGGATGCATGAAGCCGCACAGACGTCGATGGACGAATCGCAACAGCGCATGGCTCAACTCATTGCGAGTGCGGAGACCAATCTCCGTACGCTCCAGCGGGTACTGAACAGTGCCCCGAACGAGAATGCTATTCGCTTCGACCTCCGCGTGAAGACGCCAACAAGGGACGAGGCCCTCTCACTGGTACAGCACATTCGAGAGGCCATCCAGCCGGACGCGGAGGCGCTGGCCAAGAAACAGGCGAGCGCGACCAAGAGCGAGCGCCGTGACGACGAGCGGCGAATTCGCCAGAGCATCAGGGAACGGTGCTATCGAACCCTGTTCACTGAACCATCTCTGGGATATGCCTCGCCCATCATTCGCCCTGATGGCAATGTCCACCGACTGACGCCGGGATTGAGCACGGGTCAGAGGACGTCACTCACCATGGCGATGCTCGTGCGTCTTACCGAATACTCGATGCAGAGAGACAGTGCGAAGTACGAGACGGCGGCCCAGCGAAAGCGCGCGAGAGAGAATCAACAGACCCTGATGGTGATTGATGGCCTATTCTCGGACCTGTCCAAGCCCAAATTGATCGAAGCCGGGTTGAACGAGATCCAGGCTACCCGCGGTCATCTCCAGCTCATTGGGCTGATTCATCCGCCGCAGTATGTGAATGACTTCGACTATTTCCCGATGTATCTCGTCGGCCAGGAGCATACCGGCAACGGCGCGTCATGGACCGAGGTCAGCCAGGAGGCAAAGCCCGAAATGGCTTCGCATGTCAGCGTGGGCAAACTCTTCATGAGCTCACCGAGGGGACGGGCGTGACGTCGGCCGGCGACCAGCTTCTCAAGGGTCTGCTGAAACTGGCCACCAAGAGCCGGCGCATCCGAGGCTCATCACTCATTGATCGCGTCTGCAGGACGACCGGGATGTCTCGGATCGAGGTTCAAGAGGGCTTGCGCGAGCTCAAGAAGCGGGGCGATATCTCAGGTGCCCTCTCGGATCTTGGAATGCCTGTCTCGGATATCGAGTTAGCTGAGCAGGCATTCCCGGTTGCCTCACCGGCAGAGCAACGCTGGCGGGATGTTGTTTCCGCGCTGCCAGCGGACGACGCTGAAGCATTGGCACCCATATTCACCGCTCTGGACGGTTGGTCGGTTGATGACATGTGCCAGCTTCGTGACGGCCTGACCAGGCTGCGCACCGAGCAGCGGCAGATCGCTCATATGCCGCGATTCATGGTCAGCGCCCATTATCTCATGGGGTCATCCAAGTTGCTCGATAGCCTGCCGAGCCGGGCGCTTAAGAAATTCGGGCTTGAGAGCATGTTCAATTCGCCTGCACTGCCATTGATCGTGGCTGGTAGCGCATGCCCGACCACGGTTGTCCTGGTCGAGAACCCTCAGTCCCTGCACTACGCCGCCAGCGTCACCGAGGACCTGTCGATCACATGGGTCGCCACCTACGGTTACGGGCTATCCATGTCGGGCGACGTCGCCGGAGATCGTCTAGCGCGTTCGGTCGAAACCGAAAACATTCGCATCATCGTGGCAGGCGGCAATCCACCACCGATCGAGCGTCTCATGTCGCATTCGAGCATGACATTCTGGGGCGACCTCGATCCTGAGGGGATCCGAATCTACGATCGGTTGCGGTCGCGGCTGCCGCAGCTTCGTCTGTCGGCGCTCTACCAGCCCATGATGGGCCTAATGACACAGACGGGCGGTCATCCGCTGGTCAAAGCCACGGGCAAGGACGGTCAACGGAGCGGACACGAGCACGCCTTTACCGCACGGTACTGCCCAGATCGTGGCATTGATCAGGAGGCGATTTGTTCCGATGAGACGAGTATTCGCGGGTTCGCCTATTACGCGCTCGACACGTCGCTCCCCGATTCGGTCCTGTCCGACGACACCCGTGAATGATGAGTCGCGCGATCCGATAGCTCGTCCTAGGAGTCTGTCGGACTGAGCCCCGGCGGCGTGACCTGTTTGTCGCGTGCCGGACGTTGCGTCCCGTTTTTTTCGC
>NZ_JBQDYE010000049.1:0-24911 GCF_052044155.1 Salinisphaera sp. SWV1 | reverse complement strand
CCGTCAATAGCGACAGCGGAGAGATTGGCTTATCGATTATGCCGCCGGAAGGATGGGGTTAGTGGACCGTTTACGATGCAAGCGCATCGTCGGGCGATCTATCGCAGCACGGCGCAGAGCCCGTTGTCGCGTGATCGACCGGTCATTATCGTTGATTGGAGCGAGCTGGCACGGGATGGCCAATGGCAGTTATTGCGGGCGTCGATTCCCCGCCAGGGGCGCGCGTTGACCTTGTATGAAGAAGTTCATCCGCAACGCGATCTCGATAGCCCAGAAAACGGGGACAGACCACGTTTTCTTCGGGTCAGAAAACGTGGTCTGTCCCCTATTGTCCCGCCGGCCACGTGCCGCCCGATCGTGCTCACGGACGCCGGGATTTCACACGCCGTGGTTTCGATCAGTCGAAGCCCTGGACTGGGCTGGACTGGACTGCGCTGGGCCGGGATTGGATCGGGCGCCTCCGCGGGCGGGTGATGATCCGTGGCGATCGCGCCCATGCGGCTTGGCGTCCGGTAGCGGCGATTACGACAACGCACCCGTCAAACCTGAATCCCTGGGGGTCTGCGACATCACGCGAAGTCGGCCGACCTCGCGTTATTTGGTGCGTACGCGGCCGAGTGCTGCAGCGCCTACCGTGGAAATAGAACGGCGGCTCGGGACGGAGCGAGAAAACGTGGTCTGGTCCCTATTGGCCCCCGAGGCAAGGGCGTGGCGAGTTGGAATAAAAAAAGGCGCTCCGAAGAGCGCCTTTAAGAAGTGGCCTTTTCAAGCCACCGAATGCGGAAACCGCATCAATGCTTCAACAGCATCGTTCTACTTGTCCGACGTCATGTTGGTGAAGCCACCGTTGCCGTCACCCAAGTAGCTTTGTGCATTCAGCTTCGTGGTTGGAGCGGTCAGCTGAACCTGGGGCCGCTGGCTTGCAGTGAGCGACACACCAGCAGCATTCTCGACTTGCGTAGCCGAGTAGGTCTGCGACGCGCCCGCGGCCAGCGTACCCAGAGTGCCGCTACCCAGCGTGCTGCCATCCTGGCCCTTCAGCGTGACCGTAACCGGCGCACTGACGCTGCCATTGTTCGCCAAGCGTACATAGGTCATGTACGGCGCGGCGGCAGCCGGGACGTAATTCAGCAGGTTAATCGACGCACCATTCTCCTGCAGGTTATATAGCGACGCCGGCGAGGACAGCGAGTCCACAACCTTCGTGGTGGCAGTCTGGTCGAGAATTTGCAGCGTCGTCACATTCGGCTGGGTGGTCGGAAGCTGCACGGGATTGCTAACCGAGTTGTCAACCGCCATACAGAAAAAGACCGGGGTCTTTTCCGCGGCCACGGTACCGGACGGGAGGGTCAGGTCTACGCTCGAAGCCTTGCTCGGAGTAACAGCAGTGCCAACAGCAGTACCACTGGCGCAGTCCGCACCGGTGTTGAGCGACAGCGTCTCCTGCTTATTGGTCAAGAAGTTACCGGACAGCGTGACGTTGAGCTTACCCAGTCCGTTTGCAACCTTGTAGTCAGCGCCACTGCCGTTCAACTGGGTGCCCGGGGTGTTCGTGAGATAGAAGGCACCGAAATCAACATTAGAAGCGCTGAGGCCGCCTGTTACGTCGCTAAGAGGCGGTTTGGCACTCACGTCGATCTGGGCCGACTCTTGGTTAGCTGCCTTGACGGAGCCGGTCGAACTCGTGAACGCAGCATCGCCACTGCTCACGACATTAATCTGAATCGCCTGCTGCGAATCCGCAACGGTGCCGGATGCCGAGTCAATCGGGCTGGACGGGTAGCTCACCGGACTCGTCGCTGCCCCGTTGGCAAACGCGAAATCTGCGGTGATCTTGCCGCCCGCTGTCTGCAGCGCCGTCGCGTTCGACAAGTCGACCAGGCTGGGTACTGAACTCAGGCTGAAAACCGACTGTTGTCCATAGCCGGCGGATGCAGTGAACGTAAGAGCCAACACCGATCCGTCTGAACTAACGGCCTCACCTGATAAGTCCGCGTTGCCTCCGTAGGTCGCGTTGCCAGTACCCGAAATAGTGCCTGCGGCCGTGCTGTCCCAGGTCGCCCCGCCGGTCAGCTTGATGTAGATCGTGAACGTTGAGCCGCTTGCGATCACCTGATTCGGCTGATACCCCAAGCTCGGGCTGGCTACTTTCCCCAAGTTGCCAGCGGTTGCCGCCTCGGTCGCATAAGTATTGTAAGTCGAACTAGCGGTGCCCGCGAACGCGGTCGTGAACGCACCGCCCACAAACGTAGCAGCAACCGCAAGCGCCACGGCACTCTTTTTAGGAAAATACATCTGGTTTCTCTCCATTGAAACGGATATGAGACGTCTCTCGTCCTTGTCGACAACATCCCCCCAAAACCGCGATGACGAGAGCGCCATGGTCCGGGACGATGCGGACCAAGTGTAGGGACCTGCGGGAAAGGGTGTCAACAAAAATGCGCCCCAGGGCCCTGTTTTTGCGATGGACGGTCGAGCCGCGGCAAACCACAGGGGGCGCCGGCAATACGGCCGGCCACCGGCCGGCGGCGGACCGGCCCGACGGACCATGCCCGCCGGGGCTTATTGCGACAGGCCCGGGAAGCGATTGCGCAAGGCCTGGGTGACCGACTGCAGGCCACTGGCATGGCTCAGGATGTGCGGCGTCAGCAACACGAGCAGCTCGGTGCGGTCGTCGCTCTGGTTGCGGGTGCGGAACAGGGCGCCGATCCCGGGCAGGTCCTTGAGCAGGGGCACGCCGCTGTTGGAGGTGCTCTGGTTGCGCTTGATCAGCCCGCCGAGCACCACGGTGTCGCCGTTGGGGGCGGACAGGTCCGTCTGCACCGTGCGCTTCTGGATGGTGGGGCTGTTGCTGACGCCGGTGTTGGTGGAGTTGGCGTTGCTGACTTCCTGTTTGACCTGCATGTCGACATCACCCTGGCCGTGGATGACCGGGGTGACACTCAGGATGACGCCGGTATCGACGTACTGGATGCTCTGCAGGATGCTGCTGCTGCCGTTGATCTGGGTGTTGGAGGTCTGCTGCGAGGTGAGCACGGGCACCGAGTTGCCGACGTTGATGAAGGCCTGATGGCCGTTGAGGGCCATGATGCGCGGGGTGGACAGGATACGGGCATGGCTGTTGGTGGCGAGCGCCTCGATCAGCGCGCGGGTGGCGCCGCTGTTGTTGAGCACGGAGAAGTTGATGCCGCTGTTGGCGGGCACGCTGAGGCCGCCGAGGGTGCCGCCCTTGAGCACGGCATTGCCGATGTCGGCGGCACCGAGGGCCCAGGAGATGCCGGTCTGCTGGGTGTTGTTGAGGTCCACCTCGGCGATGGTGACTTCGATCAGGACCTGGCGTTCGGGCTGGTCGAGCTCCTGCAGCAGGCTGCGCAGTTGCTGGAAGTCCTGGGCGCTGCCGCGAAAGATGATGCTGTTGGTCGGCACGTTGACCACGATGTCCTTGCCGAAAACGCGGGGCTGGCTGCCGCCGTTGTTGTTGCGATTGCCGTTGCCGTTGCCGTTGTTGCCATTACCGTTGTTGTTGTTGCCGTTATTGAAGCCGCCATTGCTGTTGTTGCCCCCGGGGCCGTTCGACATGCCGCCCGTGCCGCCGCTGGTGGTTTCGGTGCCGGCGGTGCCGCTGAGGGTGAGCCCGCCGGGCGAGCCCTGGTTGCCGCTGCCGCTGCCGCCGCTGCCGCCGAAAAACTGGCTGACGGTGCGGGCGAGCGCGGTGGCGTTGGCGTTTTTCACGCGGTAGACATACAGGCCCTTGTTGCCGCTGCGCTGGCCGGGCGAGTCGAGCTTGTGGACCCAGGCCACGGCGTGCTGGAGCAGCTTGTGGTTGGGCGAGAGCAGGATGATGCTGCCGGAGGACGGCACCGGGATGAGCGAGATGGCGCCGGGCCCGTTACCCTGGCTGGACTCGCCGCCGACGGCATAGCCTTCGGAGCTGAGAACCTTGCCGAGTTTGTCGGCCAAGGTCTTGGGTTGCAGATAGGCCAGGCTGATCATGCGCCCCTGCGTGCCCTGCATGCGCGGTTGATCGAGCAGGTGCACGGCGTCGAGCGCATTCTGCACATCCGCGCGCTGGCCATAGAGAATGAGCGAATTCTGGCTGCGCTGCGGATAGATCTGAACCTGCTGGCCCTTGAGCAGGCTGTTGAGGGTCTGATAGACGTTCTGGAAATCAGCGTTCTGCAGTTTGATGTAATGGAATACCGGGCGCAGGTCCGTCGGGGTGCTGGCTTCGTTCTGGTTGCGCAGATACTTGGGCGCCACGTTCTTGACGTCCTTGCTGGGCATGACGCGGTAGAGCTGGCCGTCCTGGACCAGGGCCAGGCCGAAGCTGTTGAGCACGGTGCGGGTGGTGGCGATGAGCTGGGCCCTGGTGACGGGGTGGTCGGCGCGCAGGGTGACCACCTTGTTCTTGTCCTGCGCGACCCGGGGCGCGACATACAGGTTGAAGTTGAGCAGGTCGCCCAGCACGTACTGAATGAAGCCCGGCAGCGGCATTTGATCGAAGCTGATCTTGTAGCGCGCCGGCTGGCCGCCCTGGGCCGGAATCTTGGTGACCTGGTGGGTCTGTGAGCCGGCGTTGTTGTTCTGATTCTGGTTTTTGCCCTGGCCCTGGCCCTGGCCCTGGCTGGGCTGCTGCGGGATCTGCGCGCCGGACTGGCCGGGGCCGTGTTGCAGCATGTGCCGCAGCTGGGCCCGGGGCGAGGCGCCGCTGCCCGCGTAGGCCGCCGAGGGCACCTGTGGGGTGGCCTGGACCTTGGTCTGCGGTTTTTCCTGATTCCCCGCACGCAACTGCTCGCTCCCCGTTTTGGCCTGGCTCTGCTTCGGCTGAACCGGCTTGGGGATGTGCATGGGGGTGGTAATGGAGCAGCCGCCGAGCAGCAGGGCCAGCGGGCAAAGCAGGGCGAGAACATGCGTCAGGAAGGGGCGCGCAAGCTGTGTCGTCATGGAGCGGATGCTCGGGCTGAGGATGGGCAGAGGGGTCGCGAAGCGACACACTTTATCATTCCCGTTGTTGTACGCGGTTGCGGTGAGCGGTCTCGATTATTCTGTCGCTTGTGAAAATCCTTGATCGGGCGCGGGTTGCGCGATGATGCGTGCGTCGCCTTTCTTGTTTGCGCAAGAAAGGTCACTGAAGGAAGGCAACCCCGCACAGCGCGGCCAATGGCCGCGGGGCGTTTTAGCCGGCGTTGGGGGCGTTGTGGTCCGGGCTGGTTTTCGGCATGCCGAGATGGCTCTTGTCGTAGGGGAACAGGTGCAGGGTCTGGGTTCGCGCCGCACCGTTGCCGTTCTTGTCCTGGCTCTGGCCCTGGTTGTGGCTCTTGCTTTTGCCCTGGGCGCCCGCGTTGGCCTTGCTGTTCTTGTTGTCCGGCGCCGGGGCAAGGGTAATTTCGAGGCCGTGGATGGCTTGTATGCGGCGGCCGTCGGGCAGGCTGTCGCCCGGGCCGTAGGTATCGACCTGGTCTTTGTGCATGAGGACCACCCGCGGCTGGCCGTCGACACTGGTGATGCCGAGAATGGTGCTGTGCGTGGCGGTCTGTTTCGCGCTGTTGTGGCCGCTGTGGTTAGCGCTGCCGGCCTGTGCGCCGTTGCCGCCGCCAGCGCTGCCGGCGGGACTGCCCCAGCCCTGGCGTTGGGCCAGTCGGGTGGCGAGTTTCTTGGGGTCGGCGGGTGGCGCGATCGGGGCCAGATGCCAATCGCCGGCGCCGCCGGCCGCGTCGCCGCCGCTCGGCTGGGGCACGGGCACGAGCCACATGCCCCAGATCACCGCCACCGCGAGCAGGCCGATCAGCAGATAGCGTGAAGCGCGCGCTCTATCCATTGTCGGTATCCGTCGACGGGGCGTTGCTCGGGTTGCCGTTCGGGTTGTTGCTCTGGTTATTGTTCGGGTTCTGGCCCTGGCCGCGGAAATAGAACAACAGGCCGAGGGTGACGCGCGAGTCGGGCTGATCGTGGAATTCGAGCCCGTCGAAGATCACCTGCGGCTGCATGCCGGCGAGCCGTGCGAGTACGGTGGGCAGGGTGTTCGGGTCGAATTTGAAGTCGAGCTGCGCCTTGATGCGCCGGAAGTCGGCGTTGGGCACGGCCATGAGCTGACCCACCTGCAGGCGGGCGTTCTTGAGGTTGTTCTGGCGGACGAGCATGTTGAGCTTGTCCTGCAGGTTGGCCTGGGCGAGCGCGGGGGTGGGCGCCTGCCACAGTTGACTCTGCAGTTGCGACAGCCGCGAGCTGACCTGCTGGCGCCGCTTGCGCCATTGCTTCTGATCGGCGATCTGGGCGATGCGCTCGGCGCGCGCTTCGAGCTGCTTGCATTGCTGGGCGATCTGCTGGTTGGTGTCGGCCAGGGTGAGCACGCTGTAGAGCAGCATGATGGCCGCGATGGCCAGTAGGGCCTGACCGAGCCACGGGTGTTCGCGGACCTGGCGGAGCTGGGCCTTGAGCTGGTCGCTGAGTGGGTCGCCGAGATTCATGAGGCGAGCCCGATGGTGAGCTGAAGCTGACCGTTGCGGGCGTCCCCGGTGTTCACGCTGGCCACGTAGGGCAGGGTCTGGATGCGGCCGACGATCTTGGCGGTGTTGAGCAGTTTCTGGCCGGAGAACAGCACTTTGACCGTGTTGCCGGAGAGGTTGAAGTGCTCGATATGGACATTCTGCGGCATGGTCTTGAGCAGATCATCGATGATAACCAGCGGCGAGGGCTGGTCGAGATGTTGCTGCAGGGTCTGGACCTTTTGCAGGCGAGAGCGGGCCTGGGCGCGGGCCCGGATGAGCGGCTGGCTTTGCTGGCGCAGCGCTTCAATATGCTGTTGGAGTTGATGCTGCAGGCCCTGGTATTTGAAATAGCGCGTGCCTTGCCAGGCGAGCGCGAGAGCGAGCACGGCGAAGCCGGCAATCCAGAGCTTGCCGGTCTGGGCGCGCAGCTGGCCGAGTTCGTTGCCGGCGCCGCGGGCATAGGGGCGCTCCAGCCAGCTTGGCGTTTCGGCGGCGGGCGGCTCGGCCGGCGCGCTGGCCGATTGCCCGGCGCGGCGGATGAAGGCCTGCCAGGCCGCGCGCGCCGGCGGCTCGGGCCAGAACCGGCTGGCGCGCAATGCGCCGCGCTGCCAGACCTGGGCTTCGTAGCCGGTGGACAGGGCGAGCAGGCGCACGCCATCGGCGCGCGGCGGATGGGCCAGGGTTTCGGGCAGCACCACGGCGCGCTTGATGTCGCTGACACGGGCCTGATCCCAGAACCAGACTTGCGCGGCGTTGCCGTCCCACAGGGCGACGTGGCCGGTGCGGGCATAAGGGCTGCCGGCCTGGATCTTGAGCGCGAGCGCCTTGTTGCGCTGGGCCGCGGTGATCTCGGCCGGAAACGACAGGTATTCGAAGTGGATCAGCTCGCGCGCGAGCAGCATCTCGCGGCCGAGCAGGCCGCGGCGCAGGCGCTCGGTGCCCGCGCGGCTACGGAGAAAGCGCGCCGGCCGAAACAGGCTTGAAGGGAACCACTTTCGGAAGCGGTTGCGGAGGGCTTTTGGGCTTTCTGGCATCCAGTCGTCTCACCGACGCGAAGTCCCACGGGGCGTGGCTGCTCGAGGGCGTAAGCGCGACATTGTATTGCATGGCCGGAACCAAACAAGAACCGCAGGAGAGTGTGATGCGGAAGAACTTGGAGGGGAACGGGAACACCGTGAATTGCATCTGCATGGCGCTCAGGCCGGTGAGCTGACCCATGATGCCGATGCCGAGCGGCTGGTTCTGGCGATAGTTGACCAGCCGTTTGGCCAGCTGGCGGTCCACGCGGGGCAAAGTGGCCAACACGGGGATGGGCGCTGCGTTGGGGTTGATGCCGGGCACGGGCATGATGGTGAACAGCTGCATGAAGTCGGGGTTGTCGACGAGTTGCGATTGGCTTGCCCAGCCATACACCCGGCGCAGTTCGAGCACGCTGCGCAGCGGCCGGTTGCTGGGCGGGGCCATGTGGCGGGCCAGGTACTGGGGTTTTTCCGCGCCGTTGATTCGGCGGAGGTTGTCGGGGTCGGTGTAGTCCTTGAGGGCATCGTAGAACTGGCTCTGCTGATCGACCGGCAGGCCGTATTCGCCGAGCAGCCGTTGCAGGCGTTCGCGGCTGGGGTAGCGCAGGCTGATCAGGCCGCGGGCGTCCATGAGTCGCACCTGCACGCCGGTGCTGTGGTCGACGTAGGCGCGGTTGTCCACGCGCATGATATTCGGCGGCTTGCCGATGCCCTCGCGCGTGGGGCGGACCACGGCGAGCCGATAGAGCATGGTATTGAGCTCGGAGTGCATCGCCATGTGGTGTTCGGTCTTGTCGCGGGCGTTGGCGACAAGGTGGCGGGCTTCGCCGACCTTGTGCTGGAAATAGCCGACGGTGAGCGTGATGACGCTAAGAAACACCAGGGTCATCAGCAGCACATAGCCTTCCTGCTGGCTGCGTGCCGTGTTCATGGCACGAACCCGCCGCCGTTGTTGTTGCCGTTTGGCCCGGCGGATATCGGCAGCGGTCGGCGCTGGGGCTGTTGCACCGAGGCGGCCCAGACCACGGCATCGTCTTTCTTGATGACGATGACGTGGGGCAGCGGCGGGGCCGAGGCCTGCGGCGACCACTGCGCATGGGCCTTGCGCGCACTGTCCAGATACACGAAGCGACTGCCCGACGGCAGCTGCAGGATGTGTAGGCCATTGCCGAGCAGTTCGTCGTGGCCGTGCTGAGGCGCGATCTTCCAGTGCACGGCGCCGGGCATGCCGGGGATCTGGCCCGGTACGTCAAGGCTCAGGCCGGAGAACTGGTGGGCGTTGCCGGTAAAGCGGTGGGGGTTGTCGCTGCGAGTGGCGATGATGTCGTGCACGCTCTGGCGCCACCAGGCGGCGTGCATGTCGCGCTGGGAGGCGTTGATCATGACCTGGTCGTAGTGAGACTGCATGCGCCAGAGATAGCTCATGCCCTGCATGATCAGGGTTGTGATCAATGTCGTCAGCACGAGGGCGACCAGCATTTCTATCAGGGTGAAGCCACGCATGGCGGTGCCTCCGGCTGCCATCTTCAGGACAGCGGCCCGCGTGCCTTGCGGACCTGTTTGTAGCCGATCTGGGTCCAGGACATGCTGAACCAGTGGCCCTGCTGGGGGCGTGATACCGCGACGCTCACGCGGTAGAGCGCGACCTGGTACAGGCCGGTGCCGCTGGCACTGTTGACCTGGTCGCGCGGTGGCGCCACGGGTTTGCTTTGCCAACGGATACGGTAATGCAGGAACGCCTGTTGGCCGCTGCCCTGCTGCATGGGGTTGAGATTGTCGAGATAGCCGAGGATGTTGTTTTTCGCTTCGGTCTTGCGGGCGACATCCTGGATTCGGCCGACACTGATGAGATTGGTGTTGATCCAGTCGTAGGCGGCCATCGCGCCGACGCTGATCAAGGCCAGCGAGACGATGGCTTCCAGCAGGCCGAAACCGGCCATGGCGTGCCCGGATGAGGCGGCGGGTGCCCGCGACCGGAGGGGCGCGGTCGGCGACCTGGCCAGCGTGGAGTCGATCGCGTTGTGCGCCATGCGGTTGAGTCGGTCGGGCTGCGGCTTAGCGCGTGATTGTACATGCGCTGCGGCAGGCGACTGCCGACGTCGGTATGGGTTGTGCGCGTCTGGATGACCGGCCGGTTGCCCCAGAGGCTTGCTGTGGTTTCATTTGCAGGCTCGCGCGAGACGGCAACAGGCTCTAATATTGATGGAATGTTCGGTATTCTGCGCCTTGTACTGGCCAGCTTCGTGGCCGTGTCCCATTGCGGCGTGCTGTTCGCCGGGTTGAATCCCGGGGTGGCGTCGGTGGTGGTTTTCTACATGCTGGCGGGCTATATCATGGCCGACCAGTTTTTGCGCTATTTCGATCGTCCGGGCGATACCTGGGCCTTCTATCGCGACCGCGCGCTGCGCATTGTGCCGCCGTATCTGCTGTTCCTTGCGCTGGCGGGGGCGTTTATCTGGGCCACCGGCTATCGAGCCGGTTATATGCGCGGGCCGGTCGATGCGGCCACGCTGCTGCAGAATCTGTTCATCATTCCGTTGAATTTTTTCATGTTCACCGGGATCGGGCACGCGACCTTCATTCCGCCGGCCTGGTCGCTGGCCGCCGAGTTGCAGTTTTATCTGGTGGCGCCGGGGCTTTTGCGCGGCCTGCGTGCATTCCGGGCGGCGTTTGCGGTCAGCGCGTGCTGGTTTGTGGTGGCCGCCAGCGGGCTGGTGAATACCGATACCTGGGGCTATCGGCTGTTGCCGGGGATTCTGTTCATCTTTCTGCTCGGGGCGGCGATCCGGCGCCGGGATCGAGCGTTGCAGTGGGGCGCGGCGGCAACCGTGGTGGCCGCGCTGGCGGTGGCCTGGGCGGCCGGGCATGTGAGCGCACCGTATCTGCGCGAGGAACTGATCGGGCTGGTGGCGGGGATGGCCGCCATCCACGGGCTGGGGCGGCTGCCGGTTCACCGCTGGGATGTGCGGCTGGGCTATCTGGCGTATGGCGTGTTTCTGGCGCAGTTTCTGCCCATCTGGTATTTTCAGATGCATCCCGTGGGACCGCAGGGGTCGGCTGCCAATGTGCTGGCCGTACTGGGGGTTTCGTTCGGGCTGTCCTGGGCTGCATTCTGGGTCGTCGATCGGCCGGTCGCCCGCTGGCGCCGCCGTCATCGCCACGGCCGGGCCCCGGGCCGGCGGGCCGCGGATGCGGCCGAACCGGCTTGTTCCCAGAATGCGCGAGGGTGAGCCCCGATGACAGACGCACTTGAATCCCCCGACTCCCCACAGATGCTTGGCCAGATGCTGATTGCAGCCGGCCGCATCGATGCGGCCGAACTGGACAAGGCACTTCGGTTCCAGGCCGAATACGGCGGCTGGCTGGGCGCGGTGTTGAATCGCCTGGGCGTGTGCTCGGAGGATCGGCTGCTGCCGGTGCTGGCTGAGCAGTTGGGCGTGCATTACGCGCCGAACGCGCAGCCGCCCACGGCGGAGGCGGTGGCAGCGGGCATCCAGCATACCGGCTTTTCCGGCGACTGGTTCCTGTTCCGGCAGATTATTCCGTGGTTGGACGACGACGGGCAGCTGCATTTCGCTGGGCGCGACCCGGCCGATGTGCTGGTCAACGAGCTGGCCGAGGCGCGCGGGCTGGATGTGGCATGGCATCTGCTCGGCTCGCAGGCGGAGTCGCTTTGGCTGGGCCTGGTGGATGCCCGCTCGGGCGGCAACCGCGATGATGAAGCCTATCTGCGCGAACTGGCCGAGGAAGCGCCTGTGGTGTCGCTGGTGAACAATGTGCTCACCCAGGCGGTGGAGCTGGATGCCTCGGATATCCACCTGGAGCCCGACAACGGCGCGCTGCGGGTACGCTTTCGCATCGATGGCGTACTGGTCGATCATATGCGCACCACGGGCACGCGTATGGAGGCGGTGCTGTCGCGGGTGAAGCTGATGGCCGATCTGGATATCGCCGAGCGGCGCTTGCCGCAGGACGGGCGGATCAGCCTGCAGGCTGCGGGGATGACGCTGGATGTGCGTATTTCCACGTTGCCGGACACCGACGGCGAGTCGGTGGTGATGCGTCTGCTGCCCAAGGATGATCGCCGGCTCGATCTGGATGTGCTCGGGCTCGAGCCGGATCTGTACCAGCAGATGAAGCATGTGGCCAACCAGCCGCACGGGCTGATGCTGGTCACCGGGCCGACCGGCTCGGGCAAGAGCACCACGCTTTATGCGCTGCTGGGCGAGGTGAACAATGGCGAGCGCAAGATCATCACGGTGGAGGATCCGGTCGAAAACCGGATGCACGGCGTGGTGCAGGTTCAGGCGCATGCCGACATCGGCTACGATTTCGCGCGCGCGCTACGCGCCATCCTGCGCCAGGACCCGGACGTGATCATGATCGGCGAGGTGCGCGACGGCGAGACGGCCGGCATTGCGGTGCAGTCGTCGCTGACCGGGCATACGGTGTTTTCGACGTTGCATACCAACGACGCGATTTCGGCCTTCGGCCGGCTGATCGACATGGGGGTGGAGCCGTATCTGCTGGCCTCGGCCGTGCGCGGGGTCCTGGCGCAGCGGCTGGTGCGTCGGGTGTGCCCCCATTGCCGGGAACCCGAGGCCGCGCCGGATGGCTTGTCGGGCGTGCTGGACAGTCTGCGCGCGCGTTTCGGCGCGCTGCTGCCGGATGCCCCGAATTTTCACCGCGCGGTGGGTTGCCGCCAGTGTATGGGGACCGGCTACAGTGGGCGCGTGGGTATTTATGAATGGATCGAAGTGGGCCCCACGTTGGAACGGCTGGTCTCGGAAGCGGCCCCACGGGCACGGATGAGCGAGGCGCTGCCGTCGCATTTCCGGACGCTGCGCGAAGATGGGCTGCTAAAGGCCTGGCGCGGCCAGACGACGCTGGATGAGGTGTTCCGCGTGACCGGCGTGATGGAGGGTATGGACGAAGACAAGCCGGTATCTTCCGCGCTGGAAGTCGATCATGCCGGCTGAGTTGTTCCATTACGAGGCCACCAATGCCCAGGGCGTGGGCATGGAAGGGCATATCGAGGCGGACAGTGAGTCGGCGGCCTATCGGGCGTTGCAGGCTCAGGGGCTGTTGCCGCTGACGATTGCGCCGGCGCGCCAGCCGCGCGGCGGACGGCTGCGCAGCCGCCGGCTGACCGGGGCGATGCGCAAGCAGGCGGTGGAGGAGATGGCGACGCTGCTGGCGTCCGGCGTGCCGCTTTCCGAGGCGTTGCCGTCACTGCGCAAGGGACACGCCAACACCCCGCTCGGGACGGTGTTCGACGAACTGCATGCCGGGCTGCGCGGCGGCGATTCGTTTTCGGAATCGCTGGAGCGTTCGCGGCTGTCGCTGCCACCCGACGTGCTGCAGATGATCCGCGCCGGTGAGGCTGCCGGCGATCTGGGCGGGGCGATGCGAACCGCGCTGGACCGCATGGAATATGTCGCGTCGAGCCAACGTGAGCTGCGTAATGCGCTGATCTATCCGGCGATCCTGGTGATCGCCGGGCTGGCGGCGATCGTGCTGATATTCGCGATTGTGGTGCCGCGATTCCAGCGGTTGCTGTCCAAGGGCGGCGATTCGGTGCCCTGGATTTCCCGCGTCGTTTTGCACATCGGTATGTTTTTACATGACCACTGGCTTTTCGTGCTCGCCGGCGTGGCGGGGGTCGCCGGGGTGTGTTGGGCGTTGCTGCAGCAACCGCAGGTGCGGCGCACGGCGGAGGACACGCTGCTGCGTCTGCCGGGCATCGGCAGCTGGTTGCTGCAGGCCGAGATGGGGCGTTGGACGCATTCCCTGGGCGCGCTGCTGAGCAGCAAGGTGCCGCTGGCGCGCGCGCTGGCACTGAGCGCCGAGGCCGTGACCATCGCCAGCCTGCGGCGCCGGCTCACGACTGTACAGGCCAACATCCGCGCCGGCGAACGGCTGACCGATGCGCTGGAACGTCAGCATCTGATTGATCCCATGGGTGCTAATCTGTTGCGCGTGGGCGAGCAGTCCGGGCGGTTGGCGGAGGTACTGGCCTCTTTGACGAGGGTATACAATACGTCGGCCACGCAGCGCATGAAACGCTTTCTGCTGCTGCTCGAGCCGGCGGCGATTCTGTTCATCGGTGCGTCGATCGGGCTGCTGATGGTCGCGATCATGCTGGCGGTGACCAGTCTGAACAACGCGGTGCTCCAGTAGCGACCGTTTTTCCTTTGCCATGATGCCTGCGCGCCCGGCGCGGGAGGAGAGTTGAATGCAGCGCGCACAGCGTGGTTTTACGCTGATCGAAATGTTGGTGGTATTGGTGATAATCGGCCTGCTGGCCGGGTTGATCGGTCCGCGCCTGTTCAGCCAGGCGGACAAGTCGAAGGTCAAGACCGCCAAGGTGCAGATCAAAATGCTTAAAAATTCGCTGCAGACCCTGGAGTTGGACTACGGTCGGTTTCCGAACAACCATGAAGGATTGAGTCTGTTGGTGCAGCCGCCGTCGAACCCGTCACTGGCCAAGCGCTGGCACGGACCCTATCTGGGTGATCCGAAGGTGCCGAAGGATCCCTGGGGTTATGCCTATCATTATCAGGTGCCGGGGCCTAAGAACATGCCGTTTGCACTATGGTCCGACGGCGCCGACGGCAAACCGGGTGGCAAGGGCATTAATGCGGATATCGGCTATTTGCCGCCCGGGCGGTCGTAGGGCAACCGGCCCCGGCCGCGAGCGCGGCATGACGCTGCTGGAGATTACCGTCGTGCTGTTCATCGGGGCGCTGATCACGGCGGTCGTCATTCCGCAGGCGATGAAGATGATCGGGGCCTGGCGTGGCCATGGCCAACGCAGCGAGATCGTGCAGCAGCTCAATGAGCTGTCGCTCAAGGCCTATGTGCACGGGCATGGCTTCGAGTTGAACAACAAGACCGCGCCGAAGGTGCCGAAAGGATGGTCGCTCGAGGTGTTGAAGCCTATCCACTTCGCCGACAACGGCATGTGCACCTCGGGGCGCGTCCGGCTCGTGGCCCCGGATGGTGCGACCCAAGTTTATATGATGGGCCCGCCGGACTGTCATTTGAAGACTAAATGAAAGACGTGTGGAATAGCAGCGCGTGTCGGCACGCGTTCATGCTTTAGAGGATTTGAATGTTTTGATTGCTTCTGTCTGGCGCTACCGGGGTTTTATTGTCGGGTCGATCAAGAACGAGTTTCTGACTCAGTTCGCGAGCAGTCGGCTGGGCGGTCTCTGGATGATTCTCAACCCGCTGGCGCAAGTGGCGATCTATGCGCTGGTGCTGTCGGCGGTGCTGTCGGCCAAGATGCCCGGCGTGCACAGCCGCTTCGGCTATGCCATTTATCTGATGGCCGGCATGCTCGGCTGGAACCTGTTCAACGAGCTGGTCGGACGTTGCCTCAATGTGTTCATCGCCAATGGCAACCTGATCAAGAAACTGTCGTTTCCCCGCATCAGCCTGCCGCTGATTGCCGCCGGCAGCACGCTGGTGACCAATATGCTGCTGTTCGTGGCCATTTTCGTGGTGTTCACGTTAATGGGGCACTGGCCGTCGCCGGCGTTGTTGTGGTTGCCGCTGCTCACCGCACTGACCGTGGCGTTGGCTCTGGGTCTGGGGCTGCTGATTGGGATGGTGAATGTGTTCATTCGCGACGTCGGCCAGATCATGGCGATCGTGCTGCAGTTCTGGTTCTGGTTGACGCCGGTGGTCTATACCGCGCGCATGCTGCCGACAAGCTATCAGGATATTTTGCTGATCAACCCCATGACCGGCGTAGTGGAGGCTTATCACGCGGTCCTCGTGTATGGCCGCTCGCCGGATCTTGAAACCCTGATCTATCCCGCGCTGCTGGCGGCAGTGCTGCTCGCGCTTTCGTGGCGAATTTATCGGCGCGCTGCCGCAGATATGGCCGACGTGTTATGAGTCACGCGACACCGGTACTGGAAGTGCGCGGCCTTGGCAAGGCGTATCGCGACTACGGCGGCGAATGGCGGCGGGTGTTGTCCTGGTTCGGTTTCGGATTCAAACCGGTCGCCGAACAGTGGACGCTGCAGAACGTGGACTTCGAAATCCCGCCGGGCGAGGCGGTCGGGATCGTGGGCCAGAACGGCGCGGGCAAAAGTACGTTGCTCAAGATCATCACCGGCACGCTGCGGGCGAGCACGGGCGAGGCCGTCGCGCGCGGGCGTATTGCGGCGATTCTCGAGTTGGGCATGGGGTTTCATCCCGATCTCACGGGGCGGCAGAATGTGTACCACTCGGCGGGATTGATGGGCTTCAGCCGCGAACAGGTTGATGCGGTCATCGGCGATATCGAGACGTTTGCCGAGATCGGCGCGTATTTCGATGAGCCGGTGCGTACCTATTCCAGCGGTATGCAGATGCGCGTGGCGTTTGCCGTGGCGACCGCCTACCGGCCGGAGGTACTGATTATCGACGAGGCGTTGTCGGTTGGCGATACGTATTTCCAGCACAAAAGCTTTGCGCGGATTCGAGAGTTCCAGGCCGAAGGTACGTCGCTTCTGATTGTCTCGCACGACCGAACATCGATTCAGACGCTCTGCACGCGTGCGCTGCTGCTCGCCGAAGGCCGTGTGATCAAGGATGGCCGGCCGGAAGCCGTGATGGACTTCTATAACGCGCTGATCGCGGAAAAAGAAGAGAACAGCACCATCGAGGTGACCGAAACCGAGAGCGGCCGCGTGCAGACGCGCTCGGGCACGGGCGAGGCCCGGGTTGAATCGGTGACGCTTTGCGATGCCGCCGGCAAGGCGGTCGAGCACATTCGTGTGGGCGAGTCGGTTGCGTTGCGGGTCGCGTGTCGGGCGCATGTCGACCTGGAGCGGCTGGTGCTCGGTTATGTGATCAAGGATCGGCTGGGGCAGCCGATGTTCGGTATCAACACGCATCATCTGGGGGCAAGTCTCACCGACGTGTCGGCGGGCGAGTTTTTTGATTACACCTTTCGATTTCCCGCTAATCTGGGGGTCGGCTCCTATTCCGTGGCGGTCGCTCTACATGCGTCTGATACGCACGTGGCGGGTAACTACGACTGGTGGGACCTCGCAGCGGTGTTCGACGTGGTGAATGTCAACTGCCCGGTATTCACCGGCGCAATGTGGCTGCCCCCTGAATGGGAGTGTGAACGTGGCTGAAAACGGTTTTTATCGTGCCTTCGAGGACCGTTTTCGCGGCACGCGCGAGACTATCGACGCGCGGTTGCGCGTTTACCTGCCGTTTCTGGCGCCGTTGACTGATACGACGACCGCGGCGCGCGCGCTGGATCTGGGCTGTGGCCGGGGCGAGTGGCTGGAAGTCGTGCAGGCCCAGGGTTTTTCTGCCGAGGGGGTCGATCTGGATGCGGGCATGCTGGCGGCCTGCCGTGAGCGCGAGCTTGCGGTGAGGCAGGAGGATGCGCTCGCGGCGCTGGCGGAGATGGAAGACGAAAGCCTGGCTCTGGTTTCGGGCTTTCATATCGCCGAGCATTTACCGTTCGAGGCATTGCAGGCCCTGGTCAGCGAAGCGTTGCGGGTGCTCGCGCCGGGCGGGCTGCTCATTCTCGAGACGCCGAACCCGGAAAATATCCTGGTGGCGTCGCGGCATTTCTATCTCGACCCGACCCATCGTCACCCGTTGCCGCCGCCGCTGCTGGCGTTTCTGCCGGAGTACGCGGGCTTTGCCCGAACCCGAATCCTGCGGCTGCAGGAGGATCGGCGTTTGCACGGCGATGTGCCGATCGGGGTGCGTGAAGTGATCGGCGGTGCCAGTCCGGATTATGCGATCGTTGCACAGAAGCGTGGGTCAACGTCGCAGTTTGAACGTTTCGATACGCTATTCGAAGCGGAGTACGGCATGCCGTACGAGAGCCTGGCCGAGCGGTTCGATGCCCGCTTCGCCGGTGTGGAGACGAAGGTAGCGACGGCCCATGACACGGCCGAGCAGGCCCTCGATGTCGCCCGAACCGGCGTGGAGACTGCAACGCAGGCTCTGGAAGCCGCCCGAACCGGCGTCGAGACCGCGATGACGATGGCGCAGCAGGCGCTCGATGCTGCCGGCGCGGCGCAGTCGGAATTGCATTCCGTCTATAACAGCCGCTCGTGGCGGGTCACCGAGCCGCTGCGTTGGGGGGCGCAAGTCGCCCGTGAGGGACGTCGCCGGGCAAAAAGTACGGCCGTTCGATTGGATCCGGTCGACGGCGCAATCGACTACGTGAGCCGGCATCCGCGTATCAAGCGGCTGAGCCGACGGCTGGTGGCGTTTGTGCCCAATGTAGAACAGCGGTTGCGGCGACGCCAGGCAGCGCGCGCCGCTGCCCAATTTCAGCATTCCGCTGAACGCGGCGGGATGTCTGCGGGCAGATATCGCGGCCACGTGGACAGTTCACACGAACTCGGTCTAGACGTATTGATGCAGCGAATCCGCGCCGAGTTGGAGCAAACCGACGAGGAGCGCAGCGAATGAACAGGCGGCTGGAGGGAGAGCGGGTTGCCATTGTCGTTGCAGGTGCTGGCGCTGCTGGCGGCGCGGAGCGTTTTTACGCTGGTTTGATGGAGGGGTTCAGATCCATCGGAGCCGAGCCTGAACTTGTCACGGTTGCTGCCGAAGAGTTCAGTTTTGAGCAGATCCTTGAAAACTATGCGCATTGCGCGCAGCTGGATCTTTCTGAATATGCCTTGGTGGTATCGACCAAGGCGCCAACTTATGCCGTGCGGCATCCGAACCACGTTATTTACCTAGTACATACGGTTCGGGTTTTCGACGATATGTTCGAAGATAATTTTCCCGACGCCACGGCCGAGCAGCGGGTTCAGAGGTATCGGCTGCATGAGCTAGATTTTCAAGCGCTTTCCTCAGTTCGGGCGCGTTTTAGTATTGGTCATGAGGTTTCGCGTCGCTTGTATCGCTGGCGTGGCCTTGATTCGAAAGTATTGCATCCGCCGCTAGCATTTCATGGTTTTCGCGAAGGGCCGATAGGCGACTACTTTTTCCTGCCGGGCCGTCTTCACCCGTGGAAGCGGGTTGATCTGCTGGTTGATGCGGTACGTTCCTCGAAGCTGCCGTTAAAGTTGATCATCGCCGGCACAGGCGAAGCCGAGGCAATGCTGCGAGCACGCGCAGAGGATGACGATCGGATCCGTTTTCTAGGTCACGTAAGTGACCGTGATTTAGTCGATCTTTATGCGAATGCATTGGCTGTGCCGTTCGTTCCGCTGCGCGAAGATTATGGTTATGTGACTCTGGAGGCGTTTGCCAGCGGCAAGCCGGTGTTGACCTGCAGCGACTCTGGCGAGCCCAGCAGGCTCGTCCAGAATCTTCAGACCGGCCTGGTCGTAAAGCCGTGCGTTGACTCCGTTCGAGACGCGCTGGAATTTCTATGGCAGAGCCGGGACGACGCCGCGCGCATGGGACGTAATGGACGGCAGGTTACCGAAAATATGTCCTGGACGACAACAGTCGAGACTCTTGCCGACGCCGGTCTGGGCATAACGGACGGCGATGGGAATGAAGAACGGGCGCGAGTCGCGGTGTTGGATATGCAACCAATTGATCCACCGGTTGGGGGTGGGCGCCAGAGGCTACTGGGGCTTTATCATAATCTAGATTTGGATGCGCAATATGTCGGAACCTACGATTGGCCCGGCGAACGCCGTCGTGCCCATCGCTTGTCGCCGACGCTATTCGAGACTGATGTTCCGCTGAGTAATGAGCATCACGCTGCCGCAGCAGCGCTTTCCGCGCGAGTGGCGGGCAAGGTGGTGATTGATCTCGCGTTCAGCCAGCACGCACATTTATCTCAAGACTTCCTGGCCGAGGCTCGGTCTGCCATCGCTACCGCTGATGTGGTGGTGTTCTCACATCCTTGGGTCTATCCGTTGGTTCGGGATGCGCTGCGGCCCGATCACGTGGTGATCTACGATTCGCAAAACGTGGAGGGTTTCCTGCGGGCGCAACTCCTTGACGAATCCGACCCGACGGAAGCTTCATTGTTGCATCAGGTAGTCCAGGATGAATATGAAGTAGGTCGCCGCGCCGACTGGATTTTGGCGTGTTCTCACGAAGATCTGCTGCGCTTCAATCGCATATATGAGTTTGCGCTTGATCGTATGCGTTTGGTGCCGAATGGCGTTATGGCATTCGGAGACGCACTGCATCATACGGAAACTAGGACGCAGGCGCGCGAGGTGCTGCAGATCGATGTAGCGGCTTTTGTGGCTGTGTTCATCGGCAGCGGTTATGGACCTAATTTACAGGCCGCTTACTTCATTAATGACGAATTGGCACCGGCTATGCCGGACGTCATTTTCGTTATCGCTGGTGGCGCAGGTGACGGGCTGCGTCCTTCGGGCGCGAATGTTCGCATCACCGGATCGTTGGACGAGTCGATAAAGTATCGGTGGTTCCGGGCGGCGGACATCGCTCTCAATCCCGTAATGGCAGGATCGGGAACCAATATCAAGATGTTCGACTATATGGCGATGTCCTTGCCTGTGGTGACGACTCGAACCGGAGCGCGCGGCATTGATGTTGGCCGTCGGCAGGCATTTTGGGTCGTCGATCCAAAGGCGGCTGCATTCCGCGCCGCGATTGAAACTTTGATGGATTCGTCGGTACGTTTCCGCGCGGGCGAAGAAGCGCGTCAGTGCATCGAGGATGGCTATGCGTGGGAGCGCATTTCGGAGCAGCTTGGGATCTTTTTTGACGCTCGGATCCGAATTGCAAACCAGCCGCGCCCTTTGTTTTCGGTTGTTGTTCCCACCTATGAGCGGCATCACCAGCTTAATGAGCTAATGGACGCGCTGCGACGTCAACTGGAGCGCGATTTTGAGGTCATTGTGGTCGACCAGAGCGCCGACCGTTGGGAGGCCGCCGATGATGCATGGGGTTTCTGTCTGACGTATTACCATTGTCCGGTCAACGGGGCTGTTCGGGCGCGCAACACTGGAGCATTTCTGGCACAGGGCCAAATAATCGCGTTCGTCGACGATGACTGCGTGCCGGAGCCGAGTTGGTTGCTCAGTGCGCGCGGCTATTTTGAAAACCCCCACGTGGTTGGGGTTGAGGGTTTCATCGAGTCTGACCACCCGAACGACCCGGACTGGCGGCCGGTAACTAATCGCGACTTTCACGGCATCGGGTTCATGACGGCTAACTTGATGGTGCGATCGGGGGCGTTTCAGTACCTCGGCGGTTTCGATTTAAAGTTTGATCAGCCGCATTTTCGAGAGGATACGGAGTTCGGATGGCGGCTGCTCGAGATCGGCCAGGTTCCATTCGCCAGTGATGCCGTGGTGTTTCATCCCGCGCAGCCGCGCGATCTGCAACGCGAGTCTCACTCCGAGCGCGTTCGTTTGTTCACAAACGATGCGCTGCTGTACCAAAAGCATCCAGAGAAATACCGGGCGCTATTTTTCGCTGAACGTCATTTTGAGAAAACCCCGGGTTTCGCTGACTATCTCAGACAAGGGTTTGAGGTTCATGGCATCACCATGCCGGATTGGCTTGGCGAATATTTATAATATTGCCGTAACTATTTTTTATATTGTTCTTTGCGGCGTGCAGTGGCCGGAGAAAATACCTGCTGATTCAATCTAACGAGTTACATGAGATGCCGACTGCTATAATTACCGGTATTACCGGCCAAGACGGAGCCTACCTGGCCAAGTTGCTTCTTGAAAAGGGATATACCGTCCACGCTACCTTCCGGCGGACGAGCCTGGTGAATTTCTGGCGAATCCGGGAACTCGGCGTCGCTGACCATTCGAATCTGCATTTGGTCGAGTTCGACCTGACGGATCTCGGCTCTGCCATTCGCCTGTTGGAGAAAACGGGTGCCACGGAAGTTTATAACCTCGCCGCACAGAGTTTTGTCGGTGTGAGCTTCGACCAGCCCCATACGACGGCTCAGATCACGGGTATCGGCGCGCTGAATCTGTTGGAAGCCATCCGCATCGTCAACCCGGATATTCGTTTTTATCAAGCGAGTACGTCGGAGATGTTCGGTAAGGTCCAGGCAGTGCCGCAGGACGAGCAGACGCCGTTTCATCCGAGAAGCCCGTACGGCGTGGCCAAGCTCTATGCGCATTGGATGACGCTAAATTATCGTGAGAGCTACGGGATTTTCGGTGTCAGTGGTATTCTGTTCAATCATGAAAGCCCACTGCGCGGGCGGGAATTCGTTACCCGGAAAATCACGGACGGTATTGCCAAGATCAAGCTCGGCCAGCTGGATGTGTTGGAATTGGGCAATCTGGACGCGAAACGCGATTGGGGCTACGCAAAGGATTACGTTGAAGGAATGTGGCGTATGCTGCAGGCCGATATGCCGGATACGTACGTACTGGCAACCAACAGGACGGAAACTGTACGGGATTTCGTCTCCATGGCGGCCAAGGGTGTCGGTATTACACTCGAGTGGCAGAGCCGGGGCGAGCAGGAGCGTGGCCTCGACACGGCGACCGGCAAGACTATTGTGCGGGTGAATCCCAGGTTCTATCGCCCGGCTGAAGTGGATTTGCTGATCGGCGATCCGGCCAAGGCGAAGGCCGAGCTGGGCTGGAGTTCGGAGACCACGCTGGAGCAGCTCTGCGCCATGATGGTGGAAGCGGATATCGAGCGGAATCGGGCGGGAGTTTTGTTCTGATGGATGCGCCGGTTGTTCTGGTGACCGGGGCGAGCGGCTTCACCGGCCGCTATCTGGTGCCAGCGCTGGAAGCGCGCGGTTATCGCGTGGTCGGCTTGAGCAGCGAGGCGTCGGATACAAGTCGCACGCGCGCGATTGCCTGCGATCTCACGGACTCATCCGCTGTGCGGGCTGCGGTTCGGGACGTTGAGCCCGTATATGTGGTGCATCTGGCGGCATTGGCATTCGTCGGGCATGACGATGGCCGCGGCTTTTACGACGTCAACCTGTTCGGCACGCTTAATTTGCTGGATGCGCTTTCCCGTTTGCCAACGCCGCCGCGAAAGGTGTTGATTGCCAGCTCTGCCAACGTCTATGGCAAGCCTTGTGTCGAGGTGATCGACGAGTCGGTCTGTCCGGCGCCGGTCAACCATTACGCCTGCAGCAAACTGGCCATGGAGCACATGGTGCGGACCTGGTTCGAGCGCTTGCCGATCCTGATTTCCAGGCCATTCAATTATACCGGCGTGGGGCAGGATGAGAGATTTCTGGTGCCCAAGATGGTGGCGCAGTTCAGACGCCGCGCCGAAAGCATTGAACTTGGCAATCTGGATGTCAGCCGCGATTTTTCGGATGTCCGCGATGTGATCGGTGCATATATCGGGCTGCTGGAGTCGGGCTTGCATTCGGATGTTTTTAATGTCTGCTCGGGCAAAGCGGTTGCCTTGCGTGAACTGCTGACAATAATGCAGGGTCTGACGG
Source organism: Salinisphaera sp. SWV1 (assembly GCF_052044155.1). NCBI lineage: Bacteria > Pseudomonadati > Pseudomonadota > Gammaproteobacteria > Salinisphaerales > Salinisphaeraceae > Salinisphaera > Salinisphaera sp. SWV1. The sequence goes on along the minus strand of NZ_JBQDYE010000049.1, from coordinate 2,040 downwards.
GCCATGCAATGGAAGTTTCGGTCAACCCCGAGTTTGTGCGGGCCAACGAGATTCCGGTGCTGCGGGGATCGCATCGCCATCTGACCGACGTCATCGGCTACAAACCAAGCTTCGCGCTGCGCGATACGCTCAGCTGGATGCTTGCAGCCGGCACACCGAATGACGGAGGCGTCGGTTGAAGGTTTTGTTCAATGTGCATTCGTTGAAGTCCCCGCGGACTGGCATCGGGCTGTACACTGAACATCTCATCGATGCGATGGCGGCGGCGGGCGAGGTCGCTGAACTTGCCGGGTGCAAGGGGCGGCAGGTGTTACGCGGCGATATGCTTCGGAGCCTGGTGCACAGCGACCAGACGGCCGGCGACGCGCAACCTAATATATTTGCGAAAAAAGCGGCGTCGTTCAGCGGCGTGATCCGGGGTATGCCGGGCGCCTATCCCGCGCGCCATTTTATGCGCGACTGGCTGGCCAGGCGTTCCTTGAGATCGTTGGCGCATGAGGGATTCATCTATCATGAGCCGAACTATATGCCGCTGCATTACCCGGGGCCGGTGGTCATCACGGTCCACGATCTTTCGCATGTCCGATATCCGCAGTTTCATCCGGCGGAACGGGTGGCTTTTCTCAATCGGCACTTGCCCGGCGCATTGGAGCGGGCCGATCGGGTGATCACTGATTCACGTTTCGTTGCCGGGGAAATCGTCGATGTGTACGGCGTATCCAGCCGCAAGATCGCGGTGACCCATTTGGCCGCCGAAGGTGATTTCCGTACGCGCGAGCCAGCCGAGGTCGCCCCGACATTGCTGCGCTTCGGTTTGCGTAACCGGGGATTTGTGCTTTCGGTTGCCACGCTTGAGCCGCGCAAGAACCTGGAACGTCTGATTGCTGCTTACGCCGCACTACCGGATGCGGTGCGGCGCGATAATCCTCTGGTACTGGTCGGGGTTCGTGGTTGGCGCAATGCGACGCTGGTCGCGCGCTTGCAAGAACTCCTGGTCCGAGGGGAGGCGTTGTGTCTGGGTTATCTGCCGCGCCGGTGGGTGGCGGACTTGTACTCGTCCGCAGCTGTCGTCGCCTATCCCTCTTTATACGAGGGCTTCGGTCTTCCGCTGCTGGAGGCTTTTGCGAGCGGAACGCCGATCGTCACTTCGAATGTGACTTCCTTGCCCGAGGTTTCGGGCGGCGCTGCCCTTGAGGTTGATCCACTGGACGTGGATGCGATTCGCGACGGGCTCCGTGTGTTGCTGGAAGACGCGGATTTGCGATGTCGCCACGCCGAACTCGGCCTCCAGCGTGCCACCGAATTCAGTTGGGGTCGGTGTTCACGGCAGACGCTGGATGTGTACCGGCAATTGGCTTGATCGCTGATCGGGAACGATAGCGGCAGCGCCAGCAAACACACAAAGCGTCGATTTGGGGCCATACCCACGCGCTGGCAGCCCCGTTGGACGCTGGGAAGTGGCGGAAGTGATGCGATTGGCCGACGCCGCTGAAGCCAAACGCCTGCTGGAGCGGTTTGTGACCGCCTACGAAACAACGGCCCCGGATCTGGCGGGTTGGTTCTGAAACCGCATTGCCCGAAGGGCTCGCGGTCTTTACGTTGCCCGAACATTAGTGCAAACGCATTCGCACCCGTACCTGTCATGCGATGGAGCGGATGAACACGCAGGTCAACCGCCATACCGGGTGGCAACTATCCTGACATTGGGGCCTGTGGTGTGCGGGTCGTCACCGCCGGCGCCATGCAAATCCCGACCGACCGGCGCGGGCGTATATGAATGGATCAGCGGTTCTGCGTCCCCTCGCCGATCGGCCGGCGTGTGGCCAGCCCCTGTTCGGCCAGGGCCGCGGCCTTCATCACCGCGCGGGCCTTGTTCATGGTTTCTTCCCACTCGGCGGTGGGTTGGCTGTCGGCGACGATGCCGCCGCCGGCCTGGACATGGATCTCGCCGTTCTTGATCACGGCGGTGCGGATCGCGATCGCCAGATCCATGCTGCCGTTGCCGGCCAGATAGCCCACCGCGCCGCCGTAGACGCCGCG
>NZ_JBQDYE010000048.1:0-24996 GCF_052044155.1 Salinisphaera sp. SWV1 | reverse complement strand
GTTCGTGGTTTCCAGATCGGTGAGCGCCGGAGCACCTTCGGTCAGCGTGCCGGTCTTGTCGAGCACCACGGTATCGATACGGGCCAGTTGCTCCAACGCGGTGCCGCGACGGAACAGTACCCCCATCGAGGCGCCCTTGCCCGTCCCGACCATGATCGCAGTCGGCGTAGCCAGGCCCATGGCGCAAGGGCAGGCAATCAGCAACACCGAGACAGCAGCGACAAACGCAAGCGCGAGTGCGGATGGCGGCCCCAGAATCAGCCAGCCTACGAACGTTGCAGCCGAGACCGCCATTACGATCGGCACGAACACGCCCGCGATCTTGTCGGCCACCGCTTGGATTGCGGGTTTTTCGGCCTGGGCCTCCTCGACCATGCGAATGATGTGCGACAAGACGGTATCGCCGCCGACGCTGGTCGCCTCGAGCTCGAGTGTACCGCTCTGGTTCACGGTACCACCCACCACTTCGTCGTCCGCCTGCTTGGCGACCGGCACCGGCTCACCGGAGATCATCGACTCGTCGATATAGCTCTCGCCCGAGCGCACCGTACCATCAACCGGGACGCGCTCGCCGGGCCGCACGGATACAATATCGCCCTGGGCGACCTGGTCGAGTTCGACCTCGGTCCATTCGCCGTCGCGTTTGACGCGCGCTGTCTTGGACTGCAACTGCATCAGCCCCTGGACCGCCTGCGAAGTCCGGCCCTTGGCCACGGCTTCAAGATAGCGACCGAGCAGAATGAGCGTGACGATCATGCCGGCCGCATCGAAATAAGTGTGCGCCGTGCCGCTGGGAAAGACTTGGGGAATCACCAAGGCCACCAGCGAATAGAAGAAGGCGGCATTCGAGCCGAGCATCACCAGGCTGTTCATGCCCGGGGCGAGATGCTTCATTTCGCCCCAGCCGAGCCTATAGAAACGCCAGCCGGCATAGAACTGGACCGGCAAGGCCAGCACCAACTCGATGACGGTCCAGACGCGTGCCGGCAGCAGCCGATCCATCGCGTTCGCGATCGACGGCACGCTATGCAGCATCGCGATCGCGAACAACGGAATCGTGAAAGCCGCGGCTAGAATCAACGCTTTCTTGAGCCGATCGGCTTCGCTCGGCGAATCGTCGTCGGCTCCGGCGTTCTCGTCGAGCGCGACCGCGGAATAGCCGGCTTTTTCGACCGCCTCGAACAGCTGCGGCTGATCGACCAGGCCAGGGACGTAGGCCACGCGGGCCCGTTCTGTGGTCAGGTTCACGGTGGCCTCGAGCACACCTTCGAGCTTACTCAACTTCTTCTCGACGCGCGCTACACACGAGCCGCAGGTCATGCCGTCGACCTTGAACTCAAGCGTTTCGGTACGTGCCTCGTATCCGGCCGACGCAACTGAATCGAACAGCGCCGACACATCGTTGACGCGGGTGTCGAGCGAGACCTTGGCCCGCTCGGTCGCCAGATTGACGGAAGCGTTCTGGACGCCGTCGACCTTCTTGAGCTTCTTTTCCACACGGGCCACGCAGGCGCCGCACATCATGCCGTCGACGCCGAAATCGATCTCCCGGATCGTATCCTGGGCCATATCGGCCTCCTCCGCGTTAGCGGTATTTCAGAATATCCATGAGCTCGGCCACGATCGCTTCGTCATCGCCGCGTTCGTGGGCGGTGACCACATGGTGTTTCAGATGGCAGCGCAGGATCATGTCGCCGGTCTTGGCCAGCGCACCATTCACCGCCTTGATCTGCTTGAGCGCGTCCACGCAGTAGACATCGTCGCGTTCAAGCATGCGCAGAATGCCCTCGACATGGCCCCGAATGGATCGGAGCCGGCTGCGCGCATCGTCCCGTACAGCCGGGTCCAGAACCAGACGGGTTTCTTGCGGATCAAGGTCAGCCATTACGCGACGCGAGCCTCGTAGCCTTCTTCCTCAACCGCCGCGATCAGCGCCTTCGTGTCGGCCGTACCTTCGACCTCGGCTTCGCCTTCGTCGAGACGAACGGCCACGACCCGATCCACGCCCGGCACGTCCGACAGCGCCGTGTCGACGGCCTTGACGCAATGCTGGCAGCTCATGCCTTCGATCTTCAGCTTGGTCATAGGGACTCCACTAGTTGATCCACCCCACTAGGGGTGGGTTAGGATGTGATTGAAAATTTACTCTTCGGCTTGAACGCTGTCAACGACCGAGCAGCGGCGCCGGCCGACTCGCAATCAAGGACTGCGCTATGGAAACACTTGAAATCATTGCCTGGATCTTCGTGCTCTTGGGCGTGGCAACGGGGTTGGCGATACTACGCGACGTAATACGTCATCCCCAGCCGATGCAGATCATGAACGTGACGTGGCCCGTCAATGGCCTGTTCACACCGGTATTCGGCTGGTGGGTCTACAAGAAACTCGGTCGACCCGACGCCGAGGCTGGCGGTCATGTCGATAAACCACACTGGCAGAGTACGCTGGTCGGCGTGACCCACTGCGCGGGCGGTTGCGTACTCGGCGACTCGATTGCGGCGCCGCTCGTAACGGTGGCCGGTTTCACCGTATTCGGCGTGCTGCTGCTCGGCCATTTTGTGGGCGAATTTGTCGCCGCCTATCTATTCGGCATCGCCTTCCAGATGCTGCCGATGATGGCGATGGGCGAGAGCAACCCGTTCCGGGCGTTCATCAACGCCATCAAGGCCGATACGCTGTCGCTGGTCGCTTTCGAGATCGGCATGTTCGGCTTCATCGCACTGTCGTTTCTGGTGCTCTTGCCGCACGAGCCGGAAGTTACCTCGCCCGTTTTCTGGTTTATGATGCAGATCGCGATGATCATCGGTTTCGCGACGGCTTACCCCGCAAACTGGTGGCTGATCAAGCGCGGCATCAAGCACGGCATGTAGGGGGCTAAGATCGGTCGCCCGGCCGGGCGGGCGCCCCTGCTATTTAGCATCGGAATACATGGGTTGGTATATCGGGCTGAAGGTGGAAACACAGCCCGGCACTCGCTTCGGTTATTGCCTGCCGCCAGAAGGATCGGGCCGGACTCATTGTCCGGCCCATTTTCAGCGATATTGAAACGCAGCGTCACCGCCCCAGAGGCGAAATAAGCAGGTAACTCCTCGGTAACAAACGAGTCGTACGCTACGTTTTCGCTCCCCTGCCCCCGCCCTGTAGCGCCGCGATCAAAGGACAGGACACCGCGTCTTGCTGCGCTTGGCAGGCCTCAAGCAATGAAGACAGCGCCGTTTCGATTCGTGCCAAGTCTGTCATTTTGTCGCGTACTTCCCACAGTTTATGCTCGGCAAGAACGCTGGCCTCCTGGCATTGGACGCCGTCGTTGAGCTGCAGGAGTTGCGCGACTTCGGCCAGACTGAAACCGAGCCGCTGCGCCGATTTCACGAACCGCACCCGCGTGACATGCGCTTCGCCATACCGGCGGATCCCGCCATACGGTTTCGCCGGTTCGGCCAACAGGCCGCGACGTTGATAAAACCGAATGGTCTCGACGTTGACCCCGGCGGTTTGGGCCAGAGTGCCAATGGACAGCGTTTCCATATTACTTGACTCCGTACCGAGCTACGGCAATACGGTCACGCTATCACGTCAACGACCGGATTCATCGGAACGCGTCATGCAACGCACCTTCGCCATCACCGGCATGACCTGCGAGCACTGCGCCCGCACGGTCGAGACTACCCTCAATGAACTACCCGGCGTGCGCGCCGAGGTGTCTTATCCTGCGTACCGCGCCCAGGTCGAACTGGCCGACGGTACGGACGAGGCCGCGCTGATCGAGGCAGTCCGCGCCAAAGGCTACGACGCCCGGACGCTGGATGACGACCAAGCCCCCGCCGAGCCCGCCACGGCAGTGGACGGCGACGGAGAGGGCCTGCGTATCGCCATCATCGGCAGCGGCGGCGGCGCGTTCGCCGCCGCCATCCGCGCCGCCGAGGCCGGCGCCCAAGTCACGATGATCGAGTCCGGCGACATCATCGGCGGCACCTGCGTCAACGTGGGTTGTGTGCCCTCCAAGATCCAGATCCGGGCCGCCCAGCTAACCCAGAACCAGCGTGAAAACCCTTTCGACGGGCTGGCCAATCACACGCCGGCGATCGACCGGCCGCGGATCGCGGCGCAGCAGTACAGCCGGGTTGCCGAGCTGCGCCAGGCCAAATACCAGAAGATCCTGGACGACAACCCGGGCATCGACATGCGCCGCGGTCGCGCCCGCTTCGAGGATGCCAATAGCCTACTCGTTGAACTGCAGGGCGGCGGGCAGGAGCGAATCGCCGCCGATCGCGTGCTGATCGCCACCGGCGCCTCACCCATGATCCCGCCGATCCCGGGGCTTGCGGACACGCCCTACTGGACCTCGGACGAGGCGGTGTTCAGCGACGAGACGCCCAAACACCTGCTGGTCATCGGCGCCTCGGTAGTGGCGGTCGAGCAGGCCCAGGCGTTTCGCCGACTCGGATCGAAGGTGACGATTCTGGCCCGCAGCACGCTGCTGTCGAGCGAGGACCCGGGCCTGGGCGCGGGTCTCACCGACGCCTTCCGGGCCGAGGGCATCGACGTGCGCGAGCACACCCAGGCCAGCGCGGTCCGTTACGAGTCGGGCCAGTTCGTCCTCGAGACCCAGAACGGCCCGATTCATGGCGACCGGCTGCTCATGGCCGCCGGGCGCGCCCCGAACACGCGTGATCTCGGCCTGGAACAGATCGGCGTCGAGACCGACAAGCGCGGTGGCGTCAAAGTGGACGCGCACCTGCGCACCCGCATCGAGCACATCTACGCCACCGGCGACTGTACCGGCCTACCGCAGCTCGTCTACGTGGCCGCCGCCGGCGGCACCCGCGCGGCGGTGAACATGACCGGCGGCGAGGCCACGCTGGATTTGTCCGCCATGCCGGCGGTCATCTTCACTGAGCCGCAGGTGGCGACCGCCGGGCTGGACGAGCAGCAGGCACGTGAACGCGGCATCGCGACTGAAACCCGTACGCTCGGCCTGGAGAACGTACCCCGCGCCCTGGCCAACTTCGAGACCCGGGGTTTCGTGAAGCTGATCGCTGAGGCGGGCAGCCACCGCCTGATCGGCGCGCAGATTCTCGCCCCCGAGGCCGGCGAGATGATCCAGACCGCGGTGCTTGCCATCCATACCGGCATGACCGTCGAGGCCCTGGGGGACTTGTTGTTCCCGTATCTGGTGCACGTGGAAGCCCTCAAGCTCTGCGCGCAGACGTTTACCAAAAACGTCGAGCAGCTGTCGTGCTGCGCCGGCTGAGTCCCATCCGTCCCATCGACACAACTCTCGAGAGGCAATCGCATGAGCTTTGGACGTCAATCATTCGGTCTCGTGGGCTCGCTATTCGTCAGCGCCTGCTGTCTGGGCGCCGGTCCGATCCTCGCCGCCCTGGCGGCGGCCTTCGGTTTCAGCGCTTTTCACTCCGTTCTCAATATCTATGTATTGGGTCCACTGATGACGGTCTCAGTGCTCTGGATGGTGTGGAACCTGGGGATTCAGGGCCGCGCGTTAGCCGGCGCCGTCTCGCGCTACGCCCCCTTCTGGATAGGCCTGGCGGGCGGCGCGCTGGCGTGGGTGGGCGTGATTCTGCCGCATGTGCTCATGGGCACACGGCCGGCCGGAACCGCCCTGATTATTGTCGGCATGGCCCTGTTGGTGGGTGCGTCGGTCTGGAGTCTGATGGATCAACGCCGCCGCTATTCCAAGGCGAACTCCTCGGTTCACTCGAACGTCTGATGTGTCAGCTTCGATAGTCGAATTCGCTGAATCGCTCATTAAAGCAGTCGCCGGTTCCCAAGCAACGTGAACCCTCGATTTAGCCCACTTCAAGAGGCCCCAATCATGGCTCAATCATTCGATCTCATCGCAATCGGCGTCGGCATGGCGGCCGTCAGCGCGGCTCACAAATGCGCCGCCGCGGGCTGGTCCGTGGCGGTCGTGGATGAATTGCCGTACGGCGGCACCTGCGCATTGCGCGGCTGCGACCCCAAGAAGATTCTGCGCCGTGGCGCGGAGATTATCGATGCCGCGCAATTGATGCAAGGCAAAGGGATCGAAGAGCATGGCTTGAGAATAAACTGGTCCGATCTGGTCGCACACAAGCGCAGTTTTACCGAGAAGATGCCGGATACCATCGAGAACGGGCTAGAAAAAACGGGATCACGACGCTTCATGGAGCCGCGCGCTTTGTCGATAACCATACGATCGAGGTCGAGGGCGAACGCTTTCCCAGCCGCTATGTCCTGGTGGCGACCGGTGCCCTACCACGCTCTATGGATATCCCCGGAGCCGAACACCTGATCGACAATGCGCAGTTCATGGCGCTCGAAGAGCTGCCGGACCGCCTGCTGTTCGTCGGCGGCGGCTATATTTCCTTCGAATTCGCCCACATGGCGGCGCGTGCGGGCGCTCATACCACGATCATCAATCGTGGCGATCGGCCCCTGAAAGCGTTCGATCCCGATCTGGTGGACCAACTGGTGGCGCGTAGTACCACGGCGGGCATCGATTTCCGGCCCAGTACGACGCTGAAATCGATTGAGAAAACCCCGGATGGCTTCGTTGTTGTCGGCGAGCAGAATGGCAAACCGCAGCAATGGACCGTCGACCGCGTCGTGCATGGCGCGGGCCGCGCGCCGGCGATCGAGGCGCTTGATCCGGCGGCCGCCCATATCGAGGCGGGCCAACGCGGTGTGGTGGTCAACGACTATTTGCAAAGCGTTTCCAACCCCGCCGTCTATGCCGCGGGCGACGCTGCCGACACGACCGGCCTGCCGCTGACGCCAGTCGCGGTGTTCGAGGGTAAAGTCGCGGCCTCCAATATGCTGAAGGGCAACCATAAAACCCCGGACTATCGCGGCGTGCCCAGTGTGGTGTTTACCGTGCCCGCGCTCGGCCGCGTGGGGATGCTTGAGTCAGAGGCCCGAGACGCCGGCCATGATGTCAACGTCAAGTTCACCGATACCAGCGGCTGGTTTTCCAACCTGCGTATCGGCGAGCCGTATGCGGCAGTCAAGATTATTGTCGACAACGCGAGCGATGAGATCTTGGGCGCCCATCTGTTCGGGCCCGGCTACGCGGAATTGATCAATATATTCGCACTCGCGATCAAGCTGGGTCTCAAAGTTTCCGATTTGAAGACGATGGTGCCGGCCTACCCGACTGTCGGTTCCGATTTGGGCGCGATGCTTTGAATGTCATCGCGTTTGGCGTACCGGTGCTTGCCGGACCGGTGGCACGGCGGGTGCGTCGTAGGTGCGGAAATGTTGGTCCGTGTCGCCCCCCTGAATGCCGGCCCGGATAGGATGCGATGATGATCCGATTTTATGCCGTCAGCACGGCCATTTATCTGGCCGCCGCCCTGGCCGAGATCGCCGGTTGTTTTGCGTTCTGGGCGTGGCTGCGTCAGGACAAGAGCGCGGGATGGCTTATTCCCGGATTGCTGTCGCTCACACTGTTCGCGTATCTACTGACCCGTATCGACGTGAACGCCGCCGGCCGGGCCTATGCCGCCTATGGCGGGTTGTATATCGTCACGTCGCTGGCTTGGCTTTGGCTGGCCGAAGGGATACGCCCCAACGGCCGGGATGCGGCGGGCGCTGGTCTGGCGATCGCGGGCGCGCTGGTTATCTTGGTCGGCACGCAAATGACGCGGTGACTATACGTTCGCTGCGCGCAGCCAAACAGTGGTATCGCGGCCACTCACGAAGCGAAAAATCCTAAGCCTCGTCTCCGGCCGCTACCGGGGCAGAATTTTCCCACTTGACCCGTTTGGCTCTCTCGCCCGGGTAGCCGTCAACAGCTAAGCGCCTATCGGGCACTTCTTCTGCATGCGTATTGTGACATGCGCTTGTTCGTATATAATGATTTCAGCATATACGGATAAGCATATTTATGCGTGCCGGCGAACGACGCTTCTATAACGTGCTGTTCATGAGCCTACCGATCGCGTCGCGCGATCGACTCACGCTGCAACGAGACGCCGATGCCATCGGCCGCGATATATCGGTTGCCAGTTCGGAGCCCGAAACATGAGCGGCGCTCCGGCTCGACACGTTGACCCCGAAACCCCGTCGTCCCGGCCCGAAGATTTCTTCCAGGCATTGGCGGATAGCACGCGCCTACGCTGCGTCGTGTTGATTGCCGCGCACGATGAACTGTGTGTCTGTGAGTTGGTGCACGCGCTCGACCTGTCGCAACCGAAAATCTCGCGTCACCTGAAACTGCTGCGCGACGCCGGCGTCGTGGACGATCGCCGCGAGCGTATCTGGGTGCATTACCGCCTCGCCAAGAACCTGCCCGCCTGGGCGCGACAAGTGATTCAGGCGACGGTGGAGGTAAACGTCAAGTTGTCGCCCTTCGCCGACGACGCGATGCAACTGGCGACGATGCCGGACCGCCCCGGCGAACGCTGCGCCAACTGATGGCCCAAGGATTTTGTAATGAATATTCTCTATGTCTGTACCGGCAACAGTTGCCGCTCGCAAATCGCCGAAGGATGGACTCGCCACTTGGGCGGTGACCGCGTATCCGTGCGCTCGGCTGGGCTCGAAGCCCACGGCATCAATCCCAACGCGGTGGCGACCATGCAGGCGGTCGGCATTGATATCTCTCAGCAACCGTCGTCGGTTCTCAACGACGCCGATATCGAATGGGCGGACGTGGTGGTGACCGTTTGCGGCCATGCCGACGAACACTGCCCTGTGCTGCCGACCGGTACACATAAAATCCACTGGTCGTTTGAAGATCCGGCCCGCGTCAGTGGCAGCGCGCAGGAAATCGCGAACGCCTTCGCCACGACCCGAGACGCCATGCGTGTTCACGTGGAACGACTGCTTGGCGAACCGGCACTCCACTGATCTGATGAGGCTGCGGCCCCTTTTGTGGCGGCTGACCAGGCCGCTGAAACCCTTTGCCTGATTCGCCGACCTGCTACGAGTGGCAGCCCGACTGAGGACGATATCTCATGCGACCTTTGATCTATCACAACCCCGAATGCGGCACATCGCGCAATACGCTGGCCATGATCGAGGCGTCCGGCGAGACGCCGGAAATCATCGAGTATCTGAAAAATCCACCGTCGCGTGAGCGCCTGACGGCATTGCTTGACGAGATGGCGATGCCACCGCGTGACCTGTTGCGCCGCAAGGGCACGCCCTATGACGAACTGGGTCTGGACGATCCCGCGCTGACTAACGATCAACTGATCGACGCCATGCTGACGCATCCGATCCTGATCAACCGGCCGATCGTGGTGACTGACAAAGGCGTGCGCCTGTGCCGGCCTTCCGAGCGTGTGCTGGATCTCCTGGACGAGCCGATCGCGACGTTCACCAAGGAAGACGGCGAAGTCGTCACGTATTCGAAGGCGATCTGATGGCGCATCGCATGAATTTTCACGACCTGCCCCACATCGATCCAGAGTCGCTACAGCCAATCGATATCGATACGTTGGTTGGCCCGAATAACTCGCGGCATGCGCCGCGCATTCTCATTCTTTACGGCTCCCTTCGGTCGCGATCCTATTCGCGCTTTCTCGCCGAGGAAGCCGCGCGCCTGCTGCGCTGGTTTGGCTGCGAGGTCCAGCTATTCGACCCGTCGGGTCTGCCGCTGCCCGACGATGCCGAGGCGGATCACCCGCGCGTGCAGGTGTTACGCGAACTGGCCACCTGGTCTGAGGGCATGGTGTGGATCAGTCCTGAGCGCCACGGTGCGATGACCGGCATCATGAAGGCTCAGATCGACTGGATTCCGCTGTCGCTGGGCGGCGTGCGCCCGACCCAGGGCAAAACGCTGGCCGTGATGGAAGTCTCCGGCGGCAGCCAGAGCTTCAACGCGGTCAATCAACTGCGCGTGCTGGGTCGCTGGATGCGCATGGTCACGATTCCGAACCAGTCCTCGGTGCCCAAGGCGTTCGGCGAGTTCGACGACAACGGCCGCATGAAGGATTCGCCGCTGTATCGGCGCGTGGTCGACGTCTGCGAGGAACTCGCGAAGTTCACCTGGCTGATGCGTGATCGAGCTGAGTATCTGACCGATCGCTATTCCGAGCGCGTCGAAAGCGCCGAAGAAACCTCCCGCCGGGTCAATCAAGTCGCGCACTAAGCGACACCGCGACCAAGGAGCCGTTTATGCTGGCGCTGGCTATCTTCGTCGTCACGCTCGTGCTCGTCATCTGGCAACCGAAAAACCTCGGCATCGGCTGGAGCGCGCTGGGCGGCGCGGCCATCGCGCTTGCCACCGGCGTGGTGCAGTTCTCCGATGTGGCGGTTGTCTGGAATATCGTCTGGGATGCCACCTTCACTTTCGTCGCGCTGATCATCATCTCGCTGATCCTCGACGAGGCGGGCTTTTTCTCCTGGGCGGCGCTGCACATCGCGCGCTGGGGCAACGGGCGCGGACATCTGCTGTTCCCACTGATCGTGCTGCTCGGCGCCGTCATCGCCGCATTTTTTGCGAACGATGGCGCGGCCCTGCTGCTCACGCCGATCGTGATCGCCATTCTGGTTCGGCTCGAGTTCTCCGCCTCGGCGGCGCTGGCCTTCATCATCGCGACCGGCTTCATCGCCGACACCGCCAGCCTGCCGCTGATAATCTCGAACCTGGTCAACATCGTCTCGGCCAACTTCTTCGACGTCTCGTTCGATCGTTATGCCGCGGTCATGGTGCCGGTCGATCTGGTCTCGATCGCCACGACGCTGGCGGTGCTCTGGCTGTATTTCGGCCGACGCATTCCGCGCCGCTACCCGGTGGATGCATTGGACAAGCCCGCGAGCGCGATCGTCGACCCTTATGTGTTCCGTGCGGCGCTGCCGGTGCTGGCCGTGCTGCTGGTCGCGTATTTCGTACTCGCTCGCTGGCACGTGCCGTTCTGTGTCGTCACAGGGGCCGGCGCGTTGGTTTTGCTGGGGCTGGCCGGCCGCTGGTGGCGCGGTGGGCGAGGTGCCGTTCTGCCGCTCGGCCCGGTCCTGCGCAATGCGCCCTGGCAGATCGTGCTGTTCTCGATCGGCATGTATCTGGTGGTCTACGGCCTGGGCCAGGCCGGGCTGACCCATTACGGCGCGACCGTACTCGAATGGCTGGGCCAGCAGGGCCCGTTCGTCGCCACGCTCGGGACCGGCTTTATCGCCGCACTCGTGGCCTCGGTGATGAACAACATGCCCTCGACGCTGGTCGGCGCGCTGGCCATCAAGCAGGCGCAGGTACCCGAATTGACCCACGAACTGATGATCTACGCGAACGTGATCGGCAACGACCTGGGGCCGAAATTCACGCCCATTGGCAGCTTGGCCACGCTGCTTTGGTTGCATGTCCTGGCCGGCAAAGGATATCGCATCGGCTGGGGCCAGTACATGAAGGTCGGTCTGGTGCTGACGCCGCCGGTACTGCTGGCCACACTGATCACGCTGGCGATCTGGTTGCCGCTCATCTCGATGTAGATTGACCATTTGTGCTGCGAGCAAGTGTTCGGCCTTGCGATGGGTACGAGCGCGATACGGTCGCGTTCGGCTGTGTAAGGCTCAGTTCGCCCGGTCGCATGCCTGCTGACTGATTAATCATCCCTTGGCCGGCACGTTGGGCTCGGTGTTCGGTCCGCGCCCCACATTGCTGATACTCGGCGCCATTGCCTCGATTGCTTGGGCTTTGACCCGCAGTTATGGCGGTATGAATACAAGCGCAACCTGATATGCCACAACTGCCCCGAACCCACTTTCCGATGAATTCGAGGATCCCATTCTATGCCCAGCATCGGTGAAACTGCCCAGCAGACCGGCCTATCCGTCGATACGTTGCGCTATTACGAGAAAATTGGGCTCATGCCGCGGATCGCGCGGGATAATCGCGGGCGACGACGCTATGAATCGCGCGATCTAGCGCGGCTGCGTTTCATCCGGCGCGCCCAGCGTTGCGGTTTCTCGCTGGATGAAATCCGGATATTGCTCGAATCGCGAAGCTGTCGTGAGGCCGCCCAGCCGGAGGTCGCACGGCTGACCGAACAGAAACTGCAAGAGATTCAGGCCCGCATGGCCGATCTCGATCGGCTGCAACAGGAACTCGGGCAATTGCTGCAGTTGTGCCGGGGCAGCGATCAAGGCTGTCCGATTATCGACGGCTTGGATACGTCCGAGTGAACGCGTTCGGCGCCCGGCCCGGCCGCTTAAATAAATTCTTGACCTGGAGTCGACTCCAGGGTCTACGCTCATGTGAAATGCAAACAGGGTCTAAGCCGACGCGGCGAACCCCTTAATCACAGGAGCGTTCCATGCAAACAACGACGCTGACCGTCGACGGCATGCACTGCCAAGGCTGCGTGCAGATCGTACAGAACGTAATCGAGCAGCAAACCGGCGTCAAAGGCTGTTCCGTGTCATTGGCTGACAAGCAGGCACGTATCGCCCATGACGCCGAAACAGTGTCTTCCGAGGCGCTGGCCCAGGCCGTGCAGGACGCCGGCTATGCCGCCGCGCCGGCATAAGCCTTGGAGATCGCACAGGCTGGAGCGCTGGCTGCCGGCCTTGGGCTCCTGGCTTTCGTGGAGCCGTGCTCGGTCGGCAGCCACCTGCTGTTTTTGAAGTTCCTGGACCGGCTGCCGGAGCACCAGCGTTTGTACCAGACGCTGGTCTTCACCTTGGCCCGGGCCGGACTGATGGCGGGGCTCGGCGTGCTAGCGGCCGTGATCGGCGCCCGATTCATGGGTATCCAGCACGGCTTGTGGATGGTGCTGGGCAGCTTGTATGTCGCGCTCGGGCTGGCCTATCTGGCCGGCGGCGCGCCGTGGCTGATTCGCCAGAGCGATCGCTTGTTGCCTCGCGTACCGGCGACTTCCGGCGGCGCCGCGCTCGGTGTTTTGTTTGGATTCAACATCCCGGCCTGCGCGGCGCCACTGCTCGCAGTATTGCTCGGCGGCGCGGCCGCCCAGGCCGCGGCCGGCGGCGGTGTGGCCTATGGCGGTGTATCCCTGCTGATTTTTGGGCTGGCCCTGTCCAGCCCGCTCGTGCTGGCGGTGTTCACCCAGCGCGGGCGGCGGCTGTTGAATGCGATCGCCCGTTTTGCCGCCCGCATGCCGCGCGTCACTGGCGCGGTGCTGGTGCTACTGGGTTTCTGGTCGATCGGGCTGGCTTTTTATTGACCGAACATCCCCGCCTCAACCCGGAGTATTGTCATGAATGATGCCACCGTTAACTCCGACGACTTCCATCCCTGGAGCGAAGAAGCTACCGGCGACTCGAATATCCGCCGCGTGCGTGCCCATATCGGCGGCATGCACTGCTCGCTGTGCACCGGCACTATCGAGCGCGCGCTGGGCGCCAAACCCGGCGTGCAGCGGGTGGCGGTCAGTCTGACCCATGAGCAGGCGCTGGTGGAATACGACGGCGGCGAGACCGACGCCGCCACCCTGATGGGCACGCTCCAGCAGATCGGCTATACCCTGAGCGATCCGCGCAAGGTCGAACCCTTCGAGCGCCAGGAACAGGCGCTGGCCATCGAGCGTAACCGCTTTGTGGCGGCGCTGGCCATGAGCCTGGCCGCGGTCGGGCTGATTGTGGATACTGCCAGCGCCTGGACCCTGGGTTTGTCGGCGCTGGTTTATGTCAGCCTGGTCGGCTTCGGCTATGCCGTGCTGCGCGGGCGCGGGCCGGCCATCGCGCTGACCGGCAGCGCCGGCCTGGCCGCCGGCGGGCTGACCCTGTTCGGGCTGCGCGCGAGCGGCGTGCTGGCCGGCACCGAGCCGCTGCTGGTCGGCGCGCTGGCGCTGGCCATGATGTTCGGGTTGGCCCGGCACATGGGCGTCATGGCCTTCCAGGCGCTACGTCGCGGCATCCTCAATCAGCACGTGCTGGTCGAGATCGGCGCCTTCGCCGGCCTAATCGGCGGCGCGATCGGCCTGGCGGCACAACCCGCGGGCTATCCGACGGCGGCGTTTTTCGCGGTGTCGGTGATGGTGCTGACCTATCACTTATTTTCCGAATGGCTGTCGCTAATCGTCAAGACGCGCAGCGCGCAGTCGGTCAAGCGGCTGCTGGATCTGCAGCCGGAGACCGCGCATGTGGTCACCGACGGCGACGAACAGGATCTGCCCGTCGAGCAGATCACGGCGGGCATGCAGGTGCGGGTGCGTCCGGGTGAGAGTATTCCGGTTGACGGCGAGATCGTCGGCGGCCATTCGGCGGTGGACGAAGCGCTGATTACCGGCGAGCCGCTGCCGGTGGAAAAGACCGCCGGCGATAGCGTTGTCGGCGGCGCCATCAACGGCACCGGCACCCTGCTGATCCGGGTCACGGCGGTCGGCGACGAGAGCTTTCTGCATCAGGTGATTTCCAGCGTGGAAGACGCCCGTGCGCTCAAGCCCGGCCTACTGCACATCGTCGATCGCGTGTTGCAGGTCTACACGCCGACCGTGCTGACGATCTCGGCGCTCGCGTTCGCCGCCTGGACCCTCGGTCCGGTGTTGCTCGGCGGCGACCCCGAATATCAGCGGGCGGTGTTCGCCGCGCTGACGGTGCTGGTGATGGGCTATCCCTGTGCGGTCGGCATCTCCGCGCCGCTGTCGATCGTGCGCGGCGCCGGCGAGGCGGCCGACAAGGGCGTGCTAATGCGCACCGGCGAGGCCTTCCAGGCGCTGCGCAAGATCGACACCGTAGTCTTCGACAAGACCGGGACCCTGACCGAAGGCCGGCCGGCGGTGCGCCATATCGAAAGCCTGGATGACGACGAGGACGCTTTGTTGGCCCTGACCGCGGCCGTCGAGGCCGCTTCCGAGCACCCGCTGGGCCGCGCCGTGGTCGAGGCCGCACTCGATCATGGTCTGGATTTCCCCGAGGTGGCCGATTTTCAGGCCGAGTCGGGACGCGGGGTGACGGCGCGGATCAATGGCGACGACATCCGGGTGGGCAGCCCCGCCTTCCTGAGCTCGGCGGGGCTGACGCTCGACGCCTTGAACGACCACATCGAAGCCTCGGAACAACAGGGTCATACGGTGATTGTCGTGGCGCGCGGCGAGCACTTGCTCGGCGCGATTGCGCTGGGCGATGCCTTGCGCGCCGATACCGTCGACACCGTGGCCCGGCTGCACGAGCTCGGCATCCGCACGGCGATGTTCACCGGCGACAACGAACGCACCGCCCGCCATATCGCCGAGCGTGCCGGCATCAACGAGGTCCACGCGAATGTGCTGCCGGCCGACAAAGCCGAGCGGCTGCGCGCCATGCAGCGCGACGCGCGGATCGCCATGGTCGGCGACGGCATCAACGACGCCCCCGCGCTGATGCAGGCCGATATCGGCATCGCCATGGGCTCGGGCGCCGACATCGCCATCGATGCCGCCGATATCATCATCCTCAACGGCCAGGTCGGCGCCGTGATCACGGCGTGGGAAATCAGCCGTTGGGGCTATCGCAAGATGCTGCAGAATGTGGGACTGGCCTTTGCCTTCAACGGCATCGGTATTCCGCTGGCCGCGACCGGCCTGATCTATCCGGTGTGGGCCATGGTCGCGATGGCGGCGAGCGTGACCGCCATCTTTGTCAACTCGCTGTGGCAGCGGCCGGCGATGTTTTTCGATACTGTGGCGAGCGTGGGCGAGTAGCGAATACATGAGTATGAACGATGGGACTCTATAACGACGTAGTTCTGCCACGGCTTTGTCACCTGGCCATGCGCAATCGCCACCTCGTACCGTATCGTCGGCGCGTGTTGGCCGGCGCGCAAGGCGAGGTGCTGGAAATCGGCATCGGCTCCGGCCTCAATCTGCCGTTTTACGGGCCACACGTCCGCGGCATTCACGGTCTGGAGCCGTCACCGCAATTGGTCCGCCTCGCGGAGCGCGCGGCCGGGCGCTCGAACCGGCCGGTTTCGCTGATCGAGGGTTCGGCGGAAGCCATTCCGTTCGATGACAAGAGCCTCGACACGATCGTGACGACCTGGACGCTGTGCAGCATCCCGCATGCGGATCGGGCGCTCGCACAAATGCGTCGTGTGCTCAAGCCTGGCGGTCGGCTTCTGTTCGTCGAACACGGATTGGGGCCCGAAGAGGCCGTGAGAAAATGGCAGCACCGTTTGACCCCGGTATGGTCAAAGGTCAGCGGCGGCTGTCATCTGAACCGTCCGATTCAAGCACTGATCGAACACGCAGGCTTCGACGTGGCGCGGCTCGAGACCGGTTATATGAAAGGCCCCAAAACGATGGCCTTCATCTACGAGGGCGACGCCCGACCGATATGACGCACGCTGAAAACTATTTTTGACGCTTTACACGCTTTTACCTTGTCATCGTCATAAAGAGCGCCTATATTATAAGTCTTATGAAGCGGCTTGTTCCTTCCATCCTGATCACGCTGTTGATCTTAGCCAGCGTGCTGGCCAGTCCAGCCGTCATGGCGTGGTCGATGCCGTCTTCATCAAGTCCGTCAACGGCGTGCGCGCTATGTCAGGCCGATCCTGCGAGCCAACAGCACGCGCCGCCCGCGACCACGACCTGCGTTCTCGCCATGTGCAGCATGACGGCTGACACAAACGATACCGCAGCCGCGCTCGTGTTGCCCCCGAGGGCCATCCCCGGCTTTCATCTGCGCGCCCATCTGGGCCGAATGCTGTCGGGCCCCGACCCCTTCCCTCCGCGTTTCATCCGCGTTTGACCTGATCGGCGCTTACCGCGCCTCACGTCCGGATTTCACTGAAGTTCTGCCGACCTGTACGGGTCGGCCGGCCTAACCGCCGTCGCGTTGCGTAATGCACGTACGTTGCATACGCAGCATGCGGCTCGGCCGCGTCATCCGGACGCTTTGTATTCAAGTCACGTGGAGTTACATCTGGATGAAACAATCTCTCAACCGCGCCGTGGCGATATTCTCGCTCATGGTCTTCGCGTTGGCGTTTGCCGGCACGGCAGTCGCCGCGCCGGTGGCCGCAACGCTGTACCACAACCCGGGTTGTCAGTGCTGCGAGCAATACGCCTCTTATCTCGACCAGAAGGGATACGGCGTCAAGGTCGTCGATACCGACGATATGGCCGCCCTCAACCAGAAGCACGGCGTACCGCCCGAGCTGTCGTCCTGCCACACGATGGTGATCGGCGACTATGTCGTCGTCGGCCATGTGCCGGAGCCGGCCATCGCCAAGCTGCTGCGCGAGCAGCCCGATATCAAAGGCATATCGCTGCCCGGCATGCCGGCCGGCTCGCCCGGCATGAAAGGTGAGAAACAAGGGCCGTTCGTCGTTCGCACACTGAGCGGCGATGTGTACGGCACGTACTGAGCCGTGGTTAATACCCATTACAAGGAGTCCCTGTTATGAGCTGCTCTAAAAACCAAACCACGGGTTCCGGCCCGCAAGTCAAACCGCGGCATCCGGCGCTGCACTGGCTCAAGCGTCAGCGTCTGATGGTCGGCGGTCTCGCGATCGTTGGTCTCGGGCTGGCGTTCGGCTGGAACGGGCTGGCGGCCGCCGGCGTTCTACCCATTCTGCTCAGCACGCTGCCGTGCCTGATCATGGTGGGCATCTGTATGAAAAGCATGCAGTCCTGTTCGAAAAAAGCACAGAAGTCCGAAGCGGCCGACGCCCCAGCCAGCGATTCTCCGGCGCTCCTGCCGGGACCTTCCCCCCAACGTATCGAGGAACAAGACCATGCGTAAGACCCTGAAAGCCTTCACCGCAGCCACCTTCATCGCGGCTTCGGCCGCCATCGCAACCGCCTCATTCGCCGCCACGTCGAGTGATAACGACTCGGGCGCGGGTGAAATGGGGCAGATGATGAAAAATAAAGATCATAAGAGTCAGGGCATGATGGGCAACGGCCAAATGCCCATGATGCAGATGATGACCGAAATGAACCAGATGATGAGCAACTGCAACAAGATGATGGAGGCCCAGATGAAAAAATCCGATAGCCAGAGCGGCAGCGCCGACAAAGGCTGATTCGGGCCTTTAACAGCAGCCACTCGTTATGAGTGGCTGCTTTTTACCGATTATTTTAGATTTGAGGAGCAAACGATGAGTTTACGACTAGGCGATACCGCCCCGAACTTCACGGCCGACACCACCGAAGGCCGGATCGATTTTCATGAGTGGCTCGGCGACGGCTGGGGCATGCTGATGTCGCATCCGGCCGATTTCACGCCGGTCTGCACGACCGAGCTGGGCGCGGTCGGCGGTCTCAAGGAAAAGTTCGCCCAACGCAACGTGAAAGCCATCGTGGTTTCGGTGGATTCGGTGGACGATCACAAGCGCTGGTCGTCGGATATCGAGGAGACCCAGGGTCAGGCCGTGAATTTCCCGATCATCGGCGATTCCGACCGCAAGGTCGCGGAACTTTACGACATGATCCACCCGAACGCCGGCGATACGTCGACGGTGCGCAGCGTGTTCATCATCGATTCCAACAACAAGATCCGCATGACGCTGACCTATCCGAAAAGCGCCGGGCGCAACTTCGACGAGATCCTGCGAGTGATCGATTCGCTGCAGTTGACCGACAACTACAAGGTGACCACGCCGGCGAACTGGCAGGACGGCGACGATGTGATCGTCTCGCCCGCGCTGTCCGACGAGCAGGCCAAGGAGCTGTTCCCGGCCGGCTGGAACGAACTCAAGCCCTATCTGCGCATGACCAAGCAGCCGAACAAGTAACGCCGATCCAACCTCACAGCCCCGGACACCCCATGTCCGGGGCTGTGTTCGAGGGCGTTATCGACCCCTTTTGAAACGATGTCGAGGGCTGGGCCAGTCGAGCACTGGCTGGCCGCGACACCCTTTCTTTCCTCACAGCGCGATAAACCAGCATGAAGAGAACTGACAAAGCGCCAAGCAGCCTGTTCGGGATTCTGTTCATCCCCGCCGTGATTGCCGGCGTACTGATTATCGCCGCGATCATGCTGATTAGCTTCCGGGGCGGCTCGAAAGCTTCGACCGACTCCGACAATCCGCGCAAGCTCGATCAGAGCACAATGACCGCATTCAGAACACAGTATGACGCGCTCGGCGTGGCGGTCGGCCACGACAACGCGCCCATCACCATCCGCGAGTTCGGCGATTACCAGTGCCCCGCCTGCGGCGCCTTCGCACCCACCGCGCGGCGCATTCGTCAGGACTGGGTCCAGTCCGGCAAGGCGCGGTTCATATTCTTTGATTTTCCCTTACCCATGCACGCCCACGCGCAGCAGGCGGCGGAAGCCGCGCGCTGCGCGGCGCGCCAGGACAAATTCTGGCCGTACCACGACCGCCTGTACGAAACGCAGGACCAATGGGCCGCCACGGACGATGCGACGTCTAATTTTCTCGATATCGCCGTCGAAACCGGTCTTGACGCCGACAAGCTCGAGCAGTGCCTGAAACACAATAAAACCGACGCCGTTATCGCCAAGGAAAAAAATGCCGGCAAAGCGATCCGTCTGCGCGCCACGCCCACCGTGATCGTGGGGAATACCTTGTTTTCGGGGGTGGTGAGTTTCGATCGGATTCAACAGGCGATGGCGGAACAAAGCTCGTCCGGCCGCGACTGAATGGATAGGGTGCGCTTGTGATCGATGCACAAACCCAATAACAAGACCGGCAATAACAAGACAGGCTGGCGCCGCATGCCCACGAACAACCCGCACGTTCGTATCGCCCAGGAATACGCCGGCCTCACGAATACTTACGACAGCCGGTGGTCGTTCTACGTTGACGCCACCGCACGCGCCACCGTGGCGCGCCTGCCGCTATGTGACTCCGACCGGCTGCTCGATATCGGTTGTGGCACGGGCGTGCTGCTGCGTCGTTTATCAGCCATTCACCCAGCGGCCCGGCTGACGGGCGTCGACCCGGTGCCCGAGATGCTGGCGATCGCGCGTCGCCGGCTCCCGTCCGCCGTCGAACTGCAGCGTGGATGGGCCGAGACACTGCCGTTTGCCGATCGGCAGTTCGATGTCGTCGTGTCCTGCAACATGTTCCATTACATCGCCGAGCCCGATACCGCGCTGCGGGAAATAAAACGGGTTTTGCGGCCCGACGGCCGGCTCGTCATCACCGATTGGTGCGGTGATTATCTGATGTGTCGCGTTCTGGATGCCTACCAGCGCCTGTTCGGACGGGCGCATGGCCGGGTGTATCGGACGCGAGAATGCGCAGCGTTGGTTGAACAAGCCGGTTACGCGACAGTGGACACCGAGCGCTACAAGATCGACTGGCGATGGGGCCTCATGACCGCCCGGTTTACGGCAATCTCGGACTGACATGGAGATGACTTCCGGCACACTGCTGGTTTGTATCGCACTCGCCCTGATCGGTCTGACCTTGTTGATCCTGGCGTCGTGCGGATTACTGTACGCCGCGAAAAACGGCCGGCGCGGGTCTCTCTTGGCGGGCGGGCTCGTCCTGACCGTCGTCCTGTTGGGCATCGACATCATCATTCTGTGGTGTCTTATCGAGTACAGCCTGGCTGGCGTCAATTTCAGTATCGACGGTCTGCCGGCGCTGATGGCACAGGCCGGCCTCTGGGCGCCGCTGGCTTCCATCGCCCTGATGGCGGCGCATTCCTTCGTGCCTTTTCCGGCCGAGGTGATCGCCGTCGCCAATGGTGTCGTATTCGGCCCCTGGCTGGGCGTGCTGATCACTTGGTCGGGCGCCATGATCGGCGCGCTGCTGAGCTATGAAATAGCGCGCGCACTGGGCCCAGCCGCACGAACCCGATTGGTGCCGAGGCGATACCGCGCACGGCTGGATGCCTTCACGATCCATATTGGCGTTGCGCCCCTGCTGGTAGCGCGCCTGCTTCCGATCGTTTCATTCAACCTAATCAATTACGCCGCTGGTCTGGCTGGTGTGCCCCGCCTGACATTCGCCTGGACAACCGGCCTGGGCATCCTGCCATTGACCGTGATCAGTGTCTTGCTGGGCAGTCATGCGTTAAGACTACCGGTGTATGTCTGGATTGTCGTCGGGTTCGGCGCACTGCTTTTTCTATTGGCGACGCGCGCCGTCCGGCGTGGCCTCGTCGGCACCCATCAACGGAAACATTGATGGCCCGCTTAGCACAGATTTGCCGGTGTTGTGTCGCCGACGGTGTGCCGCGCCGGTCTTTTGTCGTGGCGCTGATCGTGGGAACAGTCCTCAACTTGATCAATCAAGGCGATGCGCTGCTCAGCGGGCAACACCTCAATCTCGTGAAACTGCTGCTCACCTACGTTGTGCCTTATGGCGTCGCCACGTACGGGGCCGTGTCCTTTCGCTTGACGGCAATGAAAGCGGATACTTTTCGGCCCGAGTCCAGCGTCACCGGGTCGGATAACACGAGTTTCCACCGACAACGAAACGCTTCGCAACCGGGGCCGGACGATTCGACAGGAAAATACGGACCATGATTCTTGGGCCGTATCTGCTGATCGCGATCGCCGCCGGTGTCTTGCTCAATCTGACGCCGTGCGTGCTGCCTGCCTTGCCGATCAAACTGCGCAGCATCGCCCGCGTGGTCGGTAGCGGTGCGCGGCAGCGCCTGCTCGCGGCCACCGCGCTGCTCGCCGGTACGCTGACGTTTTTCGGCGGCCTCGCCCTGGCGACCGCTTGGCTGCACTGGACCTGGGGCACGCTGTTCCAGGCGTTCTGGTTTCGGGCGGTACTCGCTTTCGTGCTGGCGGGCCTCGGTGTCTACAGCCTGGCGGGCCGCGGTCTGCAGCCACCGCAGTGGTTTTATCGGATACAGGCCAACGGCTACGCCGAGCCGTATCTGGCCGGCCTGCTGTCAGCCATCCTCTCGGCGCCCTGTACCGGCCCTTTCCTCGGCGGCGTCATGGCGTTCGCGCTGACGCAGGCGCCCAGCACCATCCTGGCGCTGTTCCTGGCCGTCGGCGTGGGTCTGGCCTTGCCCTATCTCGTGCTGTTGGCGCGCCCCGGCTTGCTGAACCGGATACCCCGCAGCGGACCATGGCTCTCGCGCATACAACAGGTTCTGGGGCTGGTACTGCTGGCGGGCGCGGTATTCTTCGCCACCACCGTCGTGGCCCCACGATTCGGCACACTCCTGTGGAGCGGCTGGCTCGGCGCGCTGACCTTCTGGCTGTTGCGCGCGTTATGGGTTGGGCCGGGGCTCGGCGCGAGGATGGTACCGGCGCTGGTTCTGGCAATCGTCGCCGTGAGCGCCGCCGCGATCGAGATCAACCAGGGTAATGCCGCCGAGCATGGCCTACCGTGGCAACCGCTGACCGAGCGTGCGCTGGCGGCCGCGCGCGTTGACCACCGCCCGGTATTGATCGAGTTCACCGCCGACTGGTGCATCAACTGCAAGGTTCTGGAACAGACCGTTTACTCCAACGAGACAATCGTTCGTGCGGTCACAACCACGGACATGCAGGTTCTCCAGGCCGATCTGACCCGGCCCGATGCGCGCCTCAATGCTTACCTACGCGCGTTCGGCGGGGCCGGCCTACCGTTCGCCGTGATATTAACTCCCGATGGCACAATCCATCGGCGGCTACCGGATCTGTTCACCGTCGGAACTCTAAAGACGGCCATCGAAACCAGCGTGAACTAGTACCCTCGTCTATGGGGTCAATTTGAAAGCGACTGTTATCTGCCACCGGCTCACCTTCTTGCTCATCGAGATACTCCTGAATCATTTCATTCGTAAGATTGCCCGAACTCACGCCAAGTAGCCTCGGGCCATCAATACGATGTTGGCCAGATCGCCCACGGCGCTTCCTTGAAAACGCGCCCGTTTACTTCGCAGTCTTTTTTTCTTCGCGTGCCTCGCGCACGATGCCGATCGCCTCCTTGATAATGTAGAGACCAAGCGCGGTGCCAATGATCAGATCAGGTGCGGCATTGTTCAGAACCAGCACCAGCACGCCGGACAGGATCACCGCCACATTGGCAATTACATCGACCCGGGTGAATAGCCAGGTCGCCCGCAGATGCACCTCGCCATGGCGAAAACGCCCCAGCAACCGGAGAACGATGGTATTGACGGTGAGGGACACAAAAGCGATCCCGATCATCCAAGAGCCCTCGGGCTCGCTGCCTATGACCGCACGCCATACGACACCGGCCAGCACGACTAAACCCAGCAGCAATAGCATCGACCCGCTCAATTGACCCGCAGAGGCCTTGAAACGTGCACTGCGTGTCACTGCGGCCAAGCCGATCGCATAGGCACTGGCGTCCGCCAGCATATCCAACGAATCGGCGACCAGCCCCATGGACTGGGCGATAAGGCCGACCGTGATGCCGACCACGAACATCGTGGCGTTGAGCGCCAGGGCGATCCGTAGGATTCGGCGCTCGGCCTCGTTGCTCGCTTCGACGTGACAGCCGCAATCGCTCATTTCATGTCCTCTTCTTCGCAAACATCGGCGCAGTCGAGTATCGACTGTGATTTCTGTACCATGATCCTAGAACCTCTAGTCACTAGAGGGTCAAGCGTGAGGTACTTATGACGCAATCCGATCTGCGTATTGGCGATCTGGCTCGACGCACGGGCGTAGGCGCGGCCACGATCCGTTACTACGGCGATGTAGGCCTGCTACCGGAAGCTGGTCGCGGCGCGGGCGGCCATCGCTACTACGGCCCGTCACATGTCGAACGGCTCACGTTCATCAAGCGCTGCCGGGAACTGGGATTCAGCCAAGACGATGTACGCGCGCTGCTGACACAGGCGGATCAGAGTGACGCCTCCTGTGAAGACGTGGCCCAACTCGCGAAAAAGCATCTTGAAGCCGTGCGTAACAAGCTTGCGACCTTGCAGGCGTTGGAAAACTCATTGGAGGATATGATCCATGCCTGCCATGGGGGGCGGATCGAAGATTGCCGCATCGTCAAGGCCTTGGCGGATCACCCCTAGCGTTGCCGATACACTGCGGACAAGTGTCATGGCTTACGATTTTTCCGCGAGTTGACCGCATTGAGGCCATGACAAATTTCCAGCATTTTCTGTCCTGCGCCCAGAGTGCTGCCGTTGCCATGCGCGTGCACTACCCGGCCGGGCGTTTGATCAAGGTCGGGCTGGACCAGCCGATCCGGGTCTATTCCGGGCGGCCGATCCTCACCGCGGCCCTATCCAGGTCATCGACCAACAATCCATTGCAGGTCAGCGCCCGCGTGCCGGCATGTAATAATTCGGGCCGATGTCTTGTCCCATCGACCCTGTCGACCCGGCTAACCGATACGGCGCATTTGGCTTCTCCCTAGCGGACTCGCTAAGATGCGATCCGTCGTAGCGTTCGAGCCCCATTGCAGTTTTTCGGTGTGATTGCCGGAAGACCGACGGCCAAATCAAACCGGATTTGGCAGCCGCAGAGCAAGCATGTAGCCATGCGCGTGCGTTCAGCTATGGTGCTGTGATCGAGCATCCCGCGCATCAGATCCAGATAAGGTCGTTCCAGAACGCTCATACCTTCGGCCGCGCCGCGTATAAGCCCATACCAGAATAAGAATGCCAGCGGCGATCATGGGCGCGGAGTAGATTTGTCCCATCGTCATCCAGCCGAAGGCAACGAAGCCCAGGAACGGGTCCGGCTGGCGAAAGAATTCGGCGATAAAACGAAAACAGCCGTAGCCGAGCAGGAACAACCCCGATACCGCCATCCGCGGACGCGGCTTGGCCGCGTAGAACCAGAGGATCGCAAACAGCAAAAGCCCTTCGAGCGCGGCCTCGTACAATTCGGAGGGATGGCGCGGCTGCATGTCGACGTGCGGATAGATCATCGCCCAGGGCACGTGCGTCACCCGGCCGACCAACTCGCCGTTGATGAAATTCCCGATCCGGCCGAAGAACAGCCCGATGGGCACCATCGGCGCCACGAAGTCCGTAATCTCGAAAAAATGCCGGCCTGTTTTCCGGGCAAACCAAGCCGCGGCGGCGAATACCCCAAGCATACCACCGTGAAACGACATGCCCCCGTCCCAAACATAGAATATATGCAGCGGATGGGTGAAGAAAAACCCCGGCTGGTACAAAACGACACTTGATTAGTTCGCAAACTCAGCTTGCCTCAATTGGGTTTCGGTACAAGGGGTTGTGCGAGCAGCGGCTTTCGCCA
>NZ_JBQDYE010000047.1:0-25245 GCF_052044155.1 Salinisphaera sp. SWV1 | reverse complement strand
TGACCAAGGCCCGAATCCGAACCTACGGCAGACGACTCTCGGGACATCATTTGGCTTCTATTTCAGCAGCGCCCTAGTCTTCCGCGTTGAGCATGTCGCGCAGCTGGTCGTTGTAACGCGCAGTCAAGCGCGCGAACTCCCGCCGGTCCTCCTCGGACCAGTTCTTGAAGCCCTCCTCCACCCGTTCCAGGCGCCGTCCGCGCACCTCGGCCGCGGCATCCCGGCCGGCTTCGGTAATCGTGACGAAGCCACCCCGGCGATCGTCGGGATTGTCGTGCTTTTCCACCAATCCCGCGTTTTTCATCGCTGCAACCTGACGCGTCACCGTCGAGGCGTCGAGATTCACCTGATCCGCCAGAGCCCCCACCGACTGGCGGTCGTTGCGCTCGAGCAGGATCAGCAGGAGGTAGTGCGCCCGTTCCAGGCCGTAGTGGAACCGCCGCCGCAGTGCCTCCATCCGGCGCACGAGAAAGGCCAGTTCATATTCGAGCGCTTCAGCCGACGGGCATGTAGCCGGCAGATGATTGCCCAACGAAGGGTCTTTCTGTTCGGATCGACGTTTCATCGACTGATGGTCCCTGTCCCTCGGAATGAATACTATAGGAATGCGAGCGTTGAGCTTAGCTTAACGTGACCGACTGTATTGAAAAACTATAGTCGTAGATTATCGTGAGATTTTTTCCAATCTCGTACCGCTGCCCCGACAGCGGCACAGCCAGGGAGATGTAGATGCGCGCCTGTTTTCTCGACGCCGGCTCTGTCGGTACCCGCCTGGACTGGTCCCGACTCGAAGGTGCCGCCGATACGTGGCGCTGGCACCACGCTACCACGGCAGAACAGGTCGACGAGCGCATCCGCGATGTCGATGTGATCGTCACCAACAAGGTCGTGATCGACCGCCGGGCGATCGAGGCGGCGCCCGCGCTCAAGCTGATCTGCCTGACCGCCACCGGCACCAACAATATCGACGTGGCGGCCGCGGCCGAGCGCGGCATTCCGGTGATCAACGTCACCGGCTATGCCACCGCCGCCGTGTCGCAGCACGTGCTGGCCCTGATGCTCGCGTTCGCGACCCACTGGCACGACTACGACGCCGCCGTGGCTCGCGGCGCCTGGCAGCGCGCCGAGTTCTTCGCCATGCACGATTACCCGATCGAAGAACTGGCCGGCGCGACGCTCGGCGTCGTCGGCCACGGCGAACTCGGCGCCGCAGTGGCGCGGCTGGCCGAGGCGTTCGGCATGCGGGTGCTGATCGCGGAACGTCCGGGCGCGGCTCGGGTGCGCGCGCATCGGCTGGCGTTCGAGGATGTGCTGGCTGCCAGCGACTACCTCACCCTGCACTGCCCACTGACCGAGCGTACCCGGGGCCTGATCGATGCCGCCGCCCTGGCCCGGATGAAGCCCACCGCCGTGGTCATCAACACGGCCCGCGGCGGCGTGATCGATTCGCGCGCCCTGATCGATGCCCTCGACAACGGCGTGATCGCCGGTGCGGCGGTCGACGTGCTGGACAACGAGCCGCCGCGCGACGGCCACCCGCTGCTCGAGCACAAGCCCGCGAATCTGATCATCACCCCGCATACGGCCTGGGCCAGCCGCGCGGCGCGCCAGCGCGCGATCGACGGCGTGGCCGCCAACATCACGGCGTTTCGTGCCGGTGACGATTCCGGGCGGGTGAATTAGCCCGGTCAGCAGGCCCGGCACGCGGCGGTTCAGTTGTACCCGCGCGCCGCGCCGGGAACGCCGCTCAACCGGCGTTGGCGCCGTCTTTGCGCCAGATCAACAGGCGATTGTCGCTGGGCATTTTCAATCGGGCGATCCGGCGCAGCCCGTGATCTGCGGCCAGGGCATCCAGGGCTTCGCGGCGCCGAATCCCCATGCTGGCATCGCGAGCGCGCAGCGCCCGGTCAAAGGCCAGATTGCCTTCGCCGGGAGCCTCCTCGGCATCGAAGAACGGCCCGTACAGACACAACAGGCCGCCGGCCATGAGTCGACGGGCCGCCCCGGCGAACAGGGCCGCCACGGCCTCCTCGCTCATGATGTGGGCAACGTTCGCCGCGTA
Source organism: Salinisphaera sp. SWV1 (assembly GCF_052044155.1). NCBI lineage: Bacteria > Pseudomonadati > Pseudomonadota > Gammaproteobacteria > Salinisphaerales > Salinisphaeraceae > Salinisphaera > Salinisphaera sp. SWV1. The sequence goes on along the minus strand of NZ_JBQDYE010000047.1, from coordinate 23,183 downwards.
GATTGCGTCGTATTGCGCCGAGGGCCAGGCCGCGCGCACATCCAGCGCCAGCGGCGGCGGCAGCCGCTCGTCGTCATGCGCATCCACCAGCGCCGCGGTCAGACGCCGCAGATGCGCCGGCGCTTCGCTGGTCTGCCACCGGATATGCGGCAGACGCTGGCGCGCATAACGCGCGTGCGTGCCGTCGCCGCCTCCGATTTCCAGCACGGTCCGGGCGCCGGCCAGCCATTCGGCCAGCGCGTCGAAGATCGGCCGCTTGTTGCGCTCGGCCGCCGACAGGTCGCCAATGCCGCTCATCGCTTGCGCGCCAGCGTCAGGCCATCGCCCAGCACGAGCACGGACAGGTCGATGCGCTCGTCATCCGCCAGATGCCGGTTGAACGCGCGGATCGCTTCGGTTTCGCGGTCGTCGCAGCCCGGATCGGCTACGCGCGTGTACCACAGCGTATTGTCGGCCATGATCAGGCCGCCCGGGCGCAACAGCGCCAGACAGCGCTCGTAGTAGTCGATGTAGCGCGATTTGTCGGCATCGATGAAGGCGAAGTCGTAGGCTCCGAGCATACCGGCCGCGACCTCGGCGTCGAGCGTCGCCAGGGCATCGCCGATACGCAGCTCAATGCGTTCGGCCACGCCGGCCGCCGCCCAGTCGGCGCGCGCCCGCGCGGTGATGTCGGTATCGTGGTCGCAGGCGAGGATGCGCCCGCCCGGGCCGATCGCCTCGGCCAGCCACAGTGTCGAATAACCGGCATAGACGCCGAGTTCGATGCCGCGCCGGGCCTCGGCCAGCGCCACCAGCAGCGCCATGAGCTGGCCCTGGCGCGGGCTGACCTGCAGTTGTGCCGCGCCCGCGGCCTCGGTCACACGGCGATTGGCCGCCAGATGCGCCGGTTCGCGTGCGCCGATATCCTCGACATAGGCGAGCAGGTGCGCATCCACCGCCGCCGGTTCTGCTTCGTGGTTCATGCTGTCAGGATACGGCAAAGCCCGATTGCCGGAGAACCGTCATGGCTAGCGCGACCTGCTTGCTTCACATCACCGATTTGCATCTCCTGGCCGAACCGGGTTCGCGATTGCACGGCTGGGATGTATCGGCGACCTTCGATCGCGTGCTGGCCGAGGCGCTCGCCACCCATCCCGAGGCCGACGCGGTGGTGTTGGGTGGCGACCTGGTCGACGACGAAAGCACGACGGGCTATCGCTGGCTGGACAGACGGCTGCACACGCTTGCCCGGCCGGTGTTGGCCGTGGCCGGCAATCATGACGATCCGGCAGCCATGGCCGAGCAGCTGACCTGCGCCGCGGTGCATGACGTGATCGGGGTCGGCGGCTGGCGCCTGATCGGCCTCGACAGCCACGTACCGGGCAGCGACGCCGGCCGGATCGGCCCACGGGCCCTGGCGGGCCTGGATCGCACGCTCCAGGCGGACCCGGCACCCGCGCTGATCTGTGTCCATCACCCGCCGCTTGATGTCGGCAGTGCCTGGATCGACGCCATCGGGCTGGTCGACCGCGATGCCTTGCGTGCCACCCTGGCCCGGCATCCCCGGGTGCGCGGCGTTGTTTGCGGTCATGTCCATCAAGCCGGCGAATACCGGCTCGACGGCTATCCGGTCTGGACCACGCCCTCGACCATGCGCCAGTTCCGTCCCGGCAGCCCCACCTTCGCCGAAGACAGCGCGCGCCCCCCGGGCTATCGCTGCCTGCGGCTCGGCGCGGACGGCGAAATCACCACCACGGTGCACCGCGTGCCTGCCACTCGCACCTAACCCCAAAGTGGCACCGGCACAAAACCGATGCGCGGTAACGACTTGCCGCGCCTCGCCGCGGATTCGGCTGCACTATCAGACCTTTGGACGATGAACAACGGCTTGACAGCGACTCCGAATGGCGATCCATGCCTGGCCGAGTCTCCCGTTGACGGGCTAAACGCTTGAGTCGGAACGCGAAAGCGTATGCATTCACAAAACCTGTGGATAACTCTGTGGAAATACCCGGGCGTCACCGGCTGCGAGGGCGTCAATGCGGTGAATCAGACAAAGCGGCGATTTTGTAACCAGTGCGACACACGCATGGCAAAACAGTGGCTTACGGGGATCGGGCCGTCTGGCGGACCGGCCGAAAAAAATATACGACCGACGTCGAATAGGCGCTCGAGGATTGTGCATAACAAACGACCCGTCGCGCCGTCCAGCAGCGCGACGCGGCGCCCACGCCGTTTAGCGCCGGAATTCCGCGCAGACATCCGGCCTTAGCGCGGTTTTTTCGTTGCATTCAGCGCGACCGCGCTCGGCCGTTACCGGCCGTTCTTCGGGCGTGCCCCCGCGCCCGCCGCAGCGGGCGCGCACAGGCGTTCCGACATCCGGCAGAATACCGGCGACCCAACGCAAGGCTCTACACTGCGCCCATGACTCGTCCCAACGTTCTCATTCTCTCCGGCCATGACCCGAGCGGCGGCGCCGGCCTGCACGCCGACATCGAAGCGGTGGCCGCGCAGGGCGCGCACGGCGCCGCCGTGATCACGGCGCTCACCCGCCAGGACACGCGCAATGTCTACGGCGTCGCGCCGGTGGCCGAGGATTTCTTCGCCGCCTGTATCGATACGCTGCTGGACGACATGCCGTTCGCCGCAATCAAGACCGGCGTGCTGGTCACGGCCGGCCAGGTTCGGATCGTCGCCGAGCTGGCAGCCCGCCTGCCTGGCGTGCCGCTGGTGGTCGACCCGGTGCTGGTCGCGGCCGGCGGCGGCGAACTCGCCGGTGACCCGGTGGGTCGGGCCATGCGCGATGCGTTGTTTGCTCAGGCGACCGTCATCACGCCGAACACCGATGAGGCACGCCGCCTGTGCGCGGGCGAAACCGATATCGACCGCTGCGGCGCGATGCTGGTGGCGGCCGGCTGTCATGCGCTGATCACCGGCGGCGATGACGGCGACGAGGCCGAAGTCGTCAACCGCCTGTACACGCCCGACGGGGAGATCGAGCGCTATACCTGGCCGCGCCTGGCCGGCCGCTTCCATGGCTCCGGCTGTACGCTCGCGGCCAGCCTGGCGGCGCGGCTGGCGCTGGGAGAATCGCTCGGCGACGCCGTGGCCAATGCCCAGGCCTACACCGGGCGCGCCCTGGCGCGCAGCTTCAGCGCCGGCTCCGGCCAGTCGATTCCGGGGCGCTGGCCGGGAGGCGACCGATGAGCGCCACCCGCGGCCTGTATGCCATTTACAATCGTGCCGGGCTCGACGGCGATCGGCTCGCGGCCGTGGATGCGGTACTCGCGGCGGGCGCGATCTGGCTGCAGTATCGTGACAAGCGCCCGGAGGCGCCGGATCGTGGGCTGATGGCCGAACTGGCCGCTCTGACCCGTGCCCACGGGGCGAAACTGATCATCAACGACGACTGGCGGCTGGCCGTGGAGACCGGCGCGGACGGTGTCCACCTGGGCCAGGCCGACGGCAGCGTCAGTCAGGCACGGGCCGCGCTCGGCCCACGGGCGATCGTCGGCATCAGCTGCCAGGATCGAATCGCGCGGGCCCGGGCGGGCATTGCCGCCGGCGCCAGCTATGTCAGCTTCGGCCGTTTTTTTGCCTCCACCACCAAACCGGATGCGCCACCGGCCGAAACGCGCGTGCTGACCGCTGCCCGCGAACTTGGCGTGCCGGTGGTCGCCATCGGCGGGATTCACGCCGGCAATGCGCCCGCCCTGATCGCGGCCGGCGCCGACCTGATCGCCGTGTCCGCCGGCCTGTTCGCGGCCGCCGATCCGGGCGCCGCGGCCGCCGAACTGGCGCATCTGTTCGCGCCGCAGCCGCCCGATCGCTGACCCCGGGCGTGCATTGCCCGCCCGCGCCGCGCGGTCCTGGCGCCCCGGTCTCGGCGCAAACCGCAACAGGTTCTAGAATGTTCGCAGGTTCCGTTATTTGGAGTATTCGATGAGCTCTCAGCACGCCCGCCCCGGCCCCCGTTCGGTCGAACTGTTCGATCGCGCCCGACGTGTCACGCCCGGCGGTGTCAATTCGCCGGCCCGCGCCTTCAACGGCGTTGGCGGCGGCGCGCCGGTGTTCATCGATCGCGCGAAGGGCGCCTGGATCACCGATGTCGACGGCAACGATTATGTCGACTACGTCGGCTCGTTCGGTCCGATGATTCTCGGCCACGCCGACCCGGCCGTGGTCGAGGCCGTGCAGAAGCAGGCCGCGAAGGGCCTGTCCTTCGGCGCGCCGACCGGGCTCGAGGTCGAACTGGCCGAGCTGATCAGCGAGATGGTGGCCTCGATCGAGTCGGTGCGCATGGTCAATTCGGGCACCGAGGCGGCGATGACCGCCATCCGCCTGGCCCGCGGGTATACCGGACGCAACAAGATCCTCAAGTTCGCCGGCAACTATCATGGCCATGTCGATGCCCTGCTGGTCAACGCCGGCTCCGGGCCGCTGACGCTGGGCATCCCGGGCTCGCCGGGGGTGCCGGCCTCGGTGGTCGAGGACACGCTCGTGGCCACCTACAACGACCTGGCATCGGTCCAGACGGCGTTCGCCGAACACGGCAGCGAGATCGCCGCGATCATGGTCGAACCCGTGGCCGGCAACATGAACTGCGTGCCGCCGGTCGACGGGTTTCTGGCAGGCCTGCGCCATCTCTGCGATGCGCACGGCGCACTGCTGATCTTCGACGAAGTGATGACCGGTTTTCGTGTTCATCCGGGCTGTGCGCAGGCGTATTACGGCGTCACCCCGGACGTCACCGCGCTCGGCAAGATCGTGGGCGGCGGCATGCCGGTGGGCGCGGTCGGCGGGCCGGCCGCGGTGATGGAAACGCTGGCGCCGAGCGGCCCGGTATACCAGGCCGGCACATTGAGCGGCCATCCACTGGGCATGGCCGCCGGTATCGCCACGCTCTCGCAGATTCGCGACGGTTCGGTGCATGCCGCCATCGAGCCCAGGGTGGCGGCGCTGCGTGCGGGCCTGGAAGCACGCGCGAAACAGCACGGCGTGCCGTTCATGACCCAGGCCGCGGGCGCCATGTTCGGCATGTTCTTCACCGCGGCCGAACGGGTCACGCGTTTCGACGAAGTCGCCGCCTGTGATCTCGACGCTTTCACGCGTTTCTTCCACGGCATGCTCGATAACGGCGTCTATCTGGCACCGGCGGCCTTCGAAGCCGCGTTTGTCTCGCGCGCCCATGATGACGAGGCGCTCGCGTCGACACTGGCCGCCGCGGACAAGGCGTTCGCCGCCGCGGCCGCCGGCTAGGCCCGCGGTCCCGCCCGCGTGGCCCATGCCCTCATCACCGCGATCCTGGCCTGGGTCTCGGCCCATCCGACGCTGGCTGTCGCGGTGGTATTCGCCGTGGCCGTCGCCGAGTCGCTGTTCCTGTTCGGTCTCCTGATCCCCGGCGCCATCTTCATGTTCGCCTTCGGGGCACTGATCGGCAGTCAGGCCCTGTCGGCCACGGCCACCTTCGCCGCCGCCATCGCCGGCACACTGGCCGGCGACAGTGCGAGCTATGCGCTGGGCCGGCGTTATCGCGGCCGGCTGCACGACCTGCCCGGCCTGGCGCGCATCCCCGGCGGCGTCGCCCGCGGCGAGGCATTCTTCGCCCGGCACGGCGGCAAGGGCATCGTGCTCGGCCGGCTCATCGGCGCCCTGCGCCCGGTCATGCCGACGGTGGCGGGCGCGGCGGGCCTGTCGGTGACCCGATTCGCGATCATGGAAGTGATCGCTACCGCGCTTTGGGCGCCGATCTATATCGGCCCGGGCGTGGTGTTCGGCGCTTCGCTCGACCTGGCCGCCCAGGTCGCGACCCGGCTGGCGATTCTGCTGCTCGGCGCCTCGGCAATCGTTTGGGTGGCGACCAGCCTGGCGCGCCTCGCGGTGGTGGCCGGGCGCAGCGCCGGCCGGCGTTATGCCGAGCGCTTGATGAACTGGAGCCGCCGGCATCGCCGACTGGGCCTGCTCGGCCCCGCGCTGGCCGATCCGCGCCAGCCCGAAATCCCCGCACTGGCCGTGGCGGCGGCCCTGCTGATGGGCGCGATCGCCGTGGTCTACCTGGCGCTCTGGGGCTGGGCGGGTCCGCGCTATCCGACGACGTTCGATGCGCTGGCGTTCTATCTGATCGGCAGCCTGCACAACACACCGACCGATGCGTTCGCGCGTTGGGTCGCCGAGTTGGGCTCACCGCTGATCTATCTGCCGTTCGCGACCCTGATCGCGATCACGCTGTCGGTGATGGGCAACTGGCGGGCCGCGGCCCACTGGATCGTGGCGATCGCATTTTCCGCGACCGCCACGCTGTTGCTGCGCTGGCTACTCGCGATTCCGCCGCCCGCCGTATTCTTCCAGCGGGCCGCGGGGGACCCGCTGTACCTCGCCGGCGGCGGCCAGGATCTGGTGCTCTGTGCCACCGTCTACGGGCTGGCCGGCATGATCGTGCGCACGCGCCAGCCGATCGAACTGCGGCCGTATTACGACTCGGCCACGGTCGCCGGCATCGTGCTGATCGCGCTGGCCCGGCTGTATCTGGGCCTGGACTGGGCCAGCGACAGCCTGATCGGGCTGGGCGTGGCGTTCGTGTGGCTCAATCTGCTGATGATCGGCTTCCGGCGCCAGCGGCCGCGCCCGGTCCGCGGGCGGCCGGTACTCATGGCACTGGTCAGCTGTGTCGTGTTCGCCGGGCTGCTGGTACTGCTGCCCGGTGGCGCCCTGCACGACCTGCCCGGCCGTGTCGGCCCGCCGTTGAGCGGCCCGGCCCGGCACGTCGACAACTGGGCCGAGGGCGGCTATCGCTGCCTGCCCGCCCATATCCAGACCCTCCGCGGGCGGGGCGGCGCGCCGTTGAATCTCCAGGCCGCCGGCGATATCGGCGCGTTGCGCGACGCGCTGGCGCATGCCGGCTGGCGCCCGTCGGCCCGAATCGGCGCCGGCACCGCGCTCCGCAGCCTGGCCCCGGACACGCCGATCGATACGCTGCCGGTACTGCCGCGGGTTCACGACGGCCGCCGGCCGATGCTGGTAGTGACCCATCCCGTGGCGGGCCACCCCCGCCGGCGCTGGGTTCTGCGGCTCTGGTCGACCACACGCGTCACCGCCGTCGACGGCGCACCGATCTGGGTCGGCATGATCGATGGCCAGCGCGTCGGCCACGAACTGCAGATGCTGACCACGGCCCTTGATGAAACCGATTACGCCGCGGCGGCCGCGTTCATGAGCGCCAATCTCGCCGCACACGGAGTCGGCTACCGACAGGTGACCCATGCCCACGATCCGCTGGTCCTGATGTGGGCCGCAGCACCCGGGGGCGATGCTACAGTAGCGCCGCGTTAGGGCCTGTTGCCGTTTCACGCGACGCCGCGTTGCGGCTCCAAATCGTGTCAGCCAAGGCGCAGGGCGCCGGCCGCAGTCATTCTGCGGTCAAGCCCTGCAACGCCGGATGGCGCGATTTGGGGCCACAACCCGAAGGGCCGGCGGCCATTTTTGCGCAATCCGGCGTTGCAACTCGCTCATGTAGCGAGGCTACACTACGCTCGTTGCGCCTTGTCTTGCGCAAAAATGGCCGCCGGCGCGGTGCCGCGTGAAACGGCAACAGGCCCTGGGGCGGTTGCCGTGGCACGCCACGCCCGCCGTATCCACGTTCCACCGATTGCAGTCGAGATAGCGACGATCATGGCCAAGCCCGACGCCCCGAAGACCACGAAGCTCAAGCAGCCGGGTTTTTTGACCCGGATGCGCGCCAGCCTGAACAAGGGCAATTCGTGGCTCACCTACGATCTGCGCAACCTGTTGCCCGGCGAGACCGTGGACCAGGACGCGCTCGACGAACTGGAGACCCAGCTGCTGCTGGCCGACGTCGGCGTGGACGCCACCGGCCAGGTCATGCATCGGCTGCAGACGCTCTACGACGGCGGCCAACTGCGCACATCCAAGGATCTAGGCAAGTCGCTGCGCGAACATCTGGGCAATATCCTGGCGCCCTGCGAGGCGCCGTTGGCGATCCCGGACGACGTCAAGCCCTATGTAATCCTCATGGTCGGCGTGAACGGCGTCGGCAAGACCACGACCATCGGCAAGCTGTCGAAGAAACTGCAGGATGCCGGCAAGTCGGTGATGCTCGCCGCCGGCGATACCTTTCGCGCAGCCGCCGTCGAACAGCTCACCGAGTGGGGCGAGCGCAACAACGTACCGGTGGTCTCCCAGGGCAGCGGCGCCGATTCGGCCTCGGTGGTCTTCGACGCCTATTCGCGCGCCACCGCGCGCGGCGTCGACGTGCTGATCGCGGACACGGCCGGGCGGCTGCATACCCAGGGCCACCTGATGGAAGAGCTCAAGAAGATCAAGCGCGTGCTGGCCAAGCAGAACACCGATGCGCCGCACGAGATCATGCTGGTGGTCGACGCCACCACCGGCGGCAACGCACTGCAGCAGGCCGTGGCCTTCAACGACGCGGTCGGGCTGACCGGCATCACGGTGACCAAGCTCGACGGCTCGGCTTCCGGCGGCGTGGTGTTCGCCATCTGCCAGAAACTGGGGCTGCCGCTGCGCTTTATCGGCGTGGGCGAAACGGTCGCCGATCTGGGCGTATTCGAGGCCGAGCATTTCATGGACGCACTGTTCGATCGGCAAGCGTAGCCGCGCCCGCGGCCTTGCCAAAGAGACGGGCCTGGCCGAGGATTGCGGCACGTCCAACGGACCCTCTCCGATGACCGATATCGTGGCCTTCGACAACGTGGTCAAGCGCTACCCCGGCGGCAAGCTCGCGCTGGATCGCGTTTCACTGCGCCTGGCGCGCGGCGAAATGGCGTTCCTGACCGGCCACTCCGGTGCCGGCAAGTCCACGCTGATGAAACTGATCGGGCTGATCGAGCGCCCGACGCGCGGGCGCGTGGTGATCAACGGCACGGATCTGGCCCGGGTGCGGCGCGTGCATATCCCGCGTTATCGCCAGCGCGTCGGGCTGATCTTCCAGAACTACAACCTGCTGCACGATCGTACGGTGTTCGATAACGTCGCCCTGCCGCTGGTCATCCGCGGCGTGGGGCATGGCGAGATCGCACGGCGCGTGCGGGCGGCGCTGGACACGGTCGGCCTGCTCTCACACGAGAAAAAATTCCCGATCACGCTGTCCGGCGGCGAGCAACAGCGCGTCGGCATCGCCCGCGCCGTGGTCAACCGGCCGCATCTGCTGCTGGCCGATGAGCCGACCGGCAATCTCGACCCGGAGCTGTCGGCCGACATCATGCGGCTGTTCACGCGGCTCAACGAGACCGGCACCAGCATCATGATCGCCACCCACGCCATCGACCTGGTCGAAGATATGGGTTATCGGCGGATCGCCCTCGAACACGGCCATCTGGAGGCCGGCTGAGCATGCCCGAGTCACAGCCCGGGAGCAGTTCGCGCAGCAGCGGCCCGGCTGCGCGCGGCCGCCGACGCGGCCGGCTCGCCAGCTGGGCCGCCTCGCATGCCCGTTGCCTGCTGGAGAGTCTCGGCCGGCTGCACCGGCGCTGGGTCGCCAGTCTGCTCACCGTGCTGGTGATCGGCATCGCGCTGGCCCTGCCGGCCGGCTTGTACGTACTGGTCAAGAATCTCGACACACTGGCCTCGAACTGGCATCAATCGGTGCGCATCTCCCTGTATCTGAAGCAGGATGTCTCCGTCGACGCCGGCCAGCACCTGGCCGACGACCTGGTCGGCGAAGCCGGCATAACCGCGACCCGATTCATTTCCGCCAACCAGGGGCTGCGCCAGTTCAAGCGCACCAGCGGTTTCGGCGCCGCGCTCGATGCCCTGGGCTCCAACCCCCTGCCCGGCGTGATCGAGGTCACGCCGAAGGCCAGCCTGCCACCGGCCGCGGTCAGCCAGTTGGTGGCGCAACTGTCGCAGCGCAAGGCAGTCGATCATGCGGCGCTCGATCAGGCCTGGCTGCGGCGTCTGACCGCCATTCTCGCGCTGATCTCACGCGCTTCCTGGGTGATCGGCGCCCTGTTGTCGGCGGCCGTGCTGTTCATCGTCGGCAATACCATTCGCCTGGATATCGAAAACCGGCGCCAGGAAATCGAGGTGATGAAACTTCTGGGCGCGAGCAATGCCTTCATCCGGCGGCCGTTTCTCTACAGCGGCGTGTGGTATGGCCTGCTCGGTGCACTCGTCGCACTCGTGGTGCTCGCCGCCTGTTATCTGGCCCTGGGCGGGCCATTGTCCACGCTAACCGCGTCCTACCAGGGCAGCCTCGACCTGAAGGGGCTGAGCCTGCGTGAAAGCCTGTCACTGCTGGTGCTCGGCATCGCCCTGGGCTGGCTGGGCTGCGCGATCACCGTCAACCGGCAACTGGCCGCGATCAAGCCGAAATAACGCATCGGATTGCCCCGGATCCGGGGAACCCCGAAGCCGGATCAGGGTCTTACCGCATAGTTCAATATTGTGCACTCAGCGCCCCCGAATTTGCTAAAATAGGGGCTATATGCCATTAGCCCAAGGAGGCTACATTCATGGCCAACGATATTTCCCTGTCTCCCGCGAAGATGAACCTGCCGACGCTGTCGTCGGCCAGTATCGAAGCCTATCTTCAGGCGGTCTCCAGTATTCCCGTTCTCGATCAGGAGGATGAGCAGAAACTGGCACGGCGTCTGCGCGACGACGGCGATATCCAGGCGGCCCAGAAGCTGATTCTGTCCAACCTGCGCTTCGTGGTCCATGTCGCCCGTGGTTATTCCGGCTATGGCCTGCCGCTGGCCGATCTGGTCCAGGAAGGCAACATCGGTCTGATGAAGGCGGTCAAACGCTTCGACCCCGATGTCGGCGTCCGCCTGATTTCGTTTGCCGTGCACTGGATCCGTGCCGAGATCCACGAATACATCCTGCGCAACTGGCGCATCGTGAAGGTGGCGACGACCAAGGCACAGCGCAAGTTGTTCTTCAACCTGCGCAGCTCGAAGAAGCGGCTCGGCTGGATGAATAATGCCGAAGTCGAGGCCGTGGCCGGCGATCTCGGCGTCAAGCCGGAGACGGTGCTGCAAATGGAGCGCCGGCTGTCCGGCGGCGACCAGTCGTTCAATGCCCTGCCGTCCGCGGGCGAGGAAACAGCCTATGCGCCGGAAGACTATCTGTCCTCCGACGACGGCGACGATCCGGCTTCCGATATCGAGAACGACAACTGGCAGACCTATCAGCATGCCAACCTCGAACGGGCGATGACCGAGCTGGATGAACGCAGCCGCGATATTCTTGAGTCCCGCTGGCTGCGCGAGGACGGCAAGATCGGGCTGCAGGAGCTCGGCGACAAGTACCGGGTGTCCGCCGAACGCATTCGTCAGCTCGAGGTCGCGGCAATCAAGAAGCTGCGCAACGCCATGGCCGAGGCGTAACGGCCGGTTTTCCGCGGCCACGCTTATCCCTTTCGCATGGACCGGTGTCGACGGCGCCTGCTGCAGGCCACTGCGGCCTGGGTGGGCGCCGGATCGATCGGGCGCCTGCCGGTGGCGTGGGCCGCCGCCTCGGGGGCGCCGCTGTCCGGTGGCGCGCCTTTCTCCTTCCACCGGTTGATCGACCATGCCGGCCATCTGGCCACCCTGCCCTATGTGCCGCCGCAGCCGCGCTACGGCAAGCTGCTGTCCGAAATCGGCTACCAGACCTTCATGGGCATCGAGACCCGCAAAGGTCACGAGTTGTGGGCAGACACCGATCTGCCGTTCGCGGTCGAATTCTTCCATCTCGACAACGGCACGCGCGTGCCGGTCGACATCAATATCGTCAGCGACGGTCGCGCCCACCACCTCGACTACGATCCCCGCATGTTCGTCTATCCCGACCCCGCCATGGCGCGGCGCATGCCCGACGACCTCGGCTACGCGGGATTCCGCCTGCATGACGCCCGCACCGACCATCGCGAATGGCTGGCGTTCAAGGGGGCAAGCTATTTCCGCAGCCCCGGGACCGAGAACCAGTACGGCCTGTCGGCGCGTGGCGTAGCGGTCAACAGCGCCGAGCCCGGGCCCGAATCCTTTCCGGATTTTACCCGCTTCTGGCTCCAACGCCCCGCGCCGAGTGACGACGAGATCACGATCTGGGCACTGCTGGAAGGCGAACACCTCACCGGCGCCTATGAGATGCGCTGCCGGCGGCCGGGCGACGTGATCATGGATATCCGTAGCCGGCTGTTCCAGCGCAAGGCTATCGACCGGCTCGGCATTGCGCCGTTGACCAGCATGTTCTGGTTCTCCGAAACCAATGCCCGTCGCGGCGCCGATTGGCGGCCCGAGGTGCACGACAGCGACGGACTGGCGATCGCCACCGGCCGGGGCGAACGCATCTGGCGTGCCCTGAACAACCCACCGCGTCCCGATATCTCGCTGTTTGCCGATGAAAATCCGCGCGGCTTCGGCCTGCTTCAGCGCGACCGGGACTTCGATCATTACCAGGACTCGGGCGTTGCCTTCGAGCGGCGACCTAGCGCCTGGATCGAGCCGGCCGGCCACTGGGGCGCGGGGCATGTCGCCCTGTTCGAACTACCGACCCGCGAAGAGATCAACGACAACATCAATGCATTCTGGGTTCCGGACAAACCGGCCACGGCCAATGCGCGCTGGGCGTTCGACTACACACTGTCATGGACCGACCAGGCACCGTTTCCGCGCGACCTGGCGCGTGTCCGTGCCACGCGTACCGGCCGTGCCGGCCGCCCCGGCACGTACCGGGACCGAAGCCCCCTCGATCGCAAGTTCGTGATCGATTTCACCGGCGGCCCGATTGCCGGCAAGCCGGGCAAGGATGTCCACATCGATGCCTCGGCCAGCCGGGGCCGCATCGACAACCCCTACGTTGTCGCCATCGGCGCGAACGAGCCCGGCTGGCGCGTTTTCCTCGACTGGCTCGGCGACAAGCCGCCCGGCCCGGCGGAGGCCGCGGTCCTGCGCTGCCGCCTGATGCGGGGCGATAAGCCGCTGACCGAGACCTGGGTGTACTCGTACTATCCGCGCCCCCTGCTGGGCTAGGTGCCGTTCCGTCCGCGTCCGCGCCAAGCGCTGTTCTGCCGCAAGGCGAGACAGCCCGTGTGCGGCTTATTAATCCGGCATCAAAACAGCTGACTTCACCCGCTGTTTTCAACGCCTTCAAAAATAAAAGCCGGCGCCTATCCGTCTTTTATTTTCAAAGGCTTCCCGGCCAATGGCCGCGGCGAGCATGCGCTCGCATACGCGCGTTATTAACCCGAAAAATCATCTGTTTTTGTGCCGGGTTAATAGCGCGTCTACGCGAGCGCGCTGCAACGCGGGGTTGCGGCTAGACCTCCGGAACGCCGCCGTCCGGCGCATCACCCGCATCCGCTTCCCCCGCATCCCGCGGGCGCGCCTCGGCCTGGGCAAGACGCTTGCGCGGGCGCCGGACGCCCGCGAACTGACGTGTGACGCTTTCGTCGATCGAGCGAATGTGCAGATCCTGCTGCGGGAACACGATCTCGATGCCGTTGGCATCGAACAACGCGTGGATGCGTCGATACAGCGCGTGCTGTAGCGGCAGCAGATTGAAAAGATCGTGATAGAACACGCGCGCCTCGAACAGGACGGCGCTATCGCCGTAGCCGACCATGAACACCGAGGGCGCCGGCGTCTCCAGCGCCACCGGCTCCGCCCGGATCGCCTCGTAGATCAGCTTCTCGACCAGATCGGCATCAGCATCGTAGGACACGCCCACCTTGATGATCAGGCGGGTGATGTCGTCGGTGAGCGTCCAGTTGATCACGGTCTCGGTGATGAAGGTCTTGTTCGGGATCACCAGTTCCTTGTTGTCCCAATCGGTGATCGTGGTGGCCCGGATACGGATGCGCGAAACGGTGCCGGTGAGCGTACCCACGGTCACCGTATCGCCGACCCGGACCGGGCGCTCGAACAGAATCACGAGACCCGAGACGAAATTGGCGAAGATTTCCTGCAGACCGAAGCCAAGACCGACACCGATGGCCGCGATCAGCCACTGGATGGAGGACCAGTGCAGGCCGATGAGATTGACCGCCACCAGTACGCCAAAGATCACGATGGCGTACTGGAACAGCGTGGCCATCGCGTAGCGGCTGCCCGCATCCATCGATAACCGGCGCAGGACGGTGATTTCCAGAAAGCCCGGCAAATTGCGCCCGGCCAGCGCCGTGACCACCGCGACCGCAACCGCCAACAGCAGTGCGCCCAGGGTCACGTTGGTGATCTGGGTCTGGCCGCCGACACGCGTCGCATACTGCCAGAGATTGATGTTATCGAGCAGCTGCAGCGCAGGCAGGGTGTCGGACCAGATCAGCCACAGGCCGGTGCCGATCATGAGCGTAATCACCACCTTGATCAGGCCGCGGGTCTGCTCGCTGATCTGGATCAGATCGATCTCGAGACTATCGAGGGTCTCCGGCGCGCCCTCACCCGAAACTGCCGCGGCCTCGCGCGTCGCGCGCGCTTCGCGGGCCTCTTCGCGCTTGCGTAGCGCCCGGGCCAGCGCCAGGCGTCGCTCGACTACGGTCAGCCAGCGCACGATCAGGCTGTAGACGATCACCGAGCCGCCCAGCACGGCGATGGAATAGAAAAACCGCGACTGCAGCTGCAGCGCCGTGTAGTAGTAGCCCAGCCCGGCCAGGCCGCACAGCGCCAGGGGCACGCCGGTCGCCAACGGCAGCCAGAAATAACCCAGCCGCCAGGCACTGCCGTCGTCGGCGGTCATTACATCGGCCAACGCACCACGCATCGGGTGCAATACGCGCCACGCAAAGACGGCGATCGAGAGTTCACCGAACATGAAGGCCGCGCGGCCCAGCGTCTCACGCTTGGCATCGTCGTCGAAGGCCTCGGTCATGCTGATGATGACCACCGGCGCGATCAGCGCAATCATCACCCAGCGCAGATTGCGATACAGTCCGCGGCGGGCGCTGCCCGGCCAATGGAAGTGGCGGTCCGCCAGGCCGCTCTCCCGGCAGACGTTGGCGAACGGTTCAATGAAAACGAGCAAGAAGCCGAGCTGGAAGACCGCCGCGGCCACCGCCTGGCTGAACTTCGATGCCTCGGGGGCATGCCGCAACAGAAACGCGGCCAGGAAAAAGATCAGTATGCTCGGCAGCGACAACAACACGGTGATCACGGTCGCTCGCAACGTCAGCCACATGGTGTCGTGGCTGACGTTGCCGACCGGCTCGCCGAGCCGCCGCAACCGATGCCGCATCGGCCGGCGAATCGCAATCAACAGCGCGATTACCAGCGCACCCAGACCCGCCCAGATCGGCTGAGCGATTACGCCGGCCGCAAGCGCCGATACCGTCTGCTTCCAACTGCCCGGATCGATCAGCCAGGGCATGCCCGCCGCCACCCGCGCCGGCCAGTCGAGCCGGATGGCATGAAACGACGGCAGCCAGAACAGACGCTCGTCGAGCAGGCGATTGAATGAGGACAACGTGCTCTGATATTGCTGCGACAGGCTCTTCAGATCGCGACCGATATTCACGAACCGGCCCTGGGCATCGATGAGCATGTCGACAATCGAACGCCGCTGCTTGAGCAGATTGACCAGCGACTCGCGCTGGCCGGCGCTGAGCTTGACGCCCGCCTTGTCCGCCATGCGATCGGCCATGGCATCGGGGTTGTCGAGTTCCGCGCGGTCCTGCTGCAGCTGGAAGCGCTTCAATTCGGCCGATGAGATATCCGGCTGATCCGACGACCCCGAGCCGGACAGGAACGGCAGCGCGGGATTCGCCAGACGGCGCCGCTGATTGCGCAATACATCGCCCAGCGCGACCGAACCGCCGCCGATCTCGAGCTGGCGCTGAACGAGATTCAAACGGCGTTCCAGATTCTCCACCCGGGCGCGCTGGTTGCTCTGGCGCTGGCTGAGGGCCTGGGTTTTCTGGGTGATCTTGGAAAGTTCGTGAGTCAGCTCGACGTTGCGCTGGGCCGCCTTGGTGATCGGCGCCAGCGAACTCCGCAGTTCACTCAGCTTATCCTCGCTGGCATTCTGCAGCGATTGCGCCGAGGCATTCTGCTGACGGCTCAGCGCGGTCTGGATCCGGGCCAGCGACTCGTTGAGATGGGCGACCTTGGCTTCTGCCAATGAGCGGCGTGCCTCGAGCAGCTGCTCATGGTTGTCGAGGCCGGTCAGTTCCTCATGCAGGCGCTCGATTTCGGCGTTGAGCGCATCCCGACGCGCCACATTCAGCTCGCTCTGGGCCTGGGCGAGCACACTGGCCTTCGGGCCCGGACTCGGGCCACCGGCGTTGGCGCTCGCCAGCGACTGCAGCTTGTTGCGCGCTTCGGCCAGCGACTGGCGCGCCGACTCCGGCCGCTGAGCGGCACGCGTCAATTTATCCCGCAGATCGGACAGATCGGCCTGGGCATCCGACAGCTCGGTACGCAGCTTGTCGGCGCGCGACGACAGTTCGTCCAGCGAAAGATTGTCGAGCTGATCCAGCGGCGTCGGCTTCTGCAGATCGGCCAGGGCCTGGTGTGCCTGCTCGATCTTTTTCGGTGCCTGCGCCGCGTCCTCGCGCAGTTTCGCTGCCTGCTTGCGATCCGCCTCGGCCGATTGCAGCGCCGAAATCGCGTCCTGGTAGGTTTGCACCGCGTGGGCGCGTACACCGTCCGACAGATCCTTGCGCGATTTCGCCGTTTTGATCTCTGCCTTGAGATGCTGAATCTGGCTGGCGTAATCCTTGGGTTGGTCGCCACTGCCGGTGGCCGCCATGGCCACAGTGGACGCGGCCAGCCCGAACACCAGGACGACCCAGCACAGCAACATGACGGCCCCCACCCGGGGGCCATGCTGAAAATGACGGCGATGCAACACAGCGCGATCGACTCGCTCGGTTCGATTCAAAGTAACCTAGTCTACGGCCTGTCCCGCTCGCGAGCGATACGAAAATTAAAGGGATACAAGCGGACACGGATGCTGGCCGAATACGGGCGCACCGTCATCGCCGAGCGGACCGCTTGTATCGTGACCGTCGACGCGGCCACGGCCGTCGCCCGCCGGCTTGTGGGTGCCGATTGCTGCAATGCACAATAAGGTCGTGTCGCGCCGCGGGGTCCGGTCCGGGCCCATCGCGACATGGGGTTTTGCTGTCGAATCTGTTACAAACACGTCAATGGCTCGCTACGATTCCAACCCTCCCACCATCGCCGTTCGCACCCCGCCGCGCCGGGGCGAGGCGCGTGCCGCCTTGATGGAGGCCGCACTGGAACTCGTGGCCAGCGAAAGCAACTTCTCGGCGCTGTCCCTGCGCCGGATCGCACGCCGGGCCGGCGTCGTGCCCACGGCGTTCTATCGACATTTCCAGGACATGGACGCACTCGGCATGGCGCTGGTGGAGGATACCTTCGCCGAACTGCGACGCATGCTCGGCGATGCCGATCTGCCGTCGATGCCCATTGATGGCTTGACGCGTTATTCGGTCCAGCTGTTCGCGTCACACGTTCGCGATCACCGGCTGCTGTTTCAGTTCCTGATCAAGGAGCGTTACGCGGGCAGCGCGGCAATGCGCGCCGCCATCCACGGGCATATCAGCGCGCTGATCGACGAACTCGCCGATGATTTGGCGCAGTTCGATGAATTCGACCATATCGATATCGACGATCTGCGCATGATTGCCGAACTCGTGGTCAACGCGATCATCGCGGTCTCCGAGCGAATCCTGGATGTTCCCCCGGACGCTGCCGCCGACGACGCGCTCATGCTGCGGGCCGAAAAGCAGCTGCGCCTCATCTTTCTCGGCGTGGGCCGCTGGAGCAGCCGGGGCACGCATCGCACGCCAACGCCGGATACGGCGCGGGTCGCGCGCGAAAGCTAGGGCCTGTTGCCGTTTCGTGCGAGTCCGCCCCAAGCGCTTCCTGAAAAATTACTTGGGGGCGGCAAGACGAGGCGTAGCGAATGTGGCGTAGTTATTCTACGTGAGAGAGCACCAACGCTGGATTGCCGCAAAACAGCGCTTGTCCCGAAGGGTTGGGCCGCCCATAAAAATTTACTAGGAGCGCCCGGCGGCGTTGCGAGTCTGGGTCGTGGCACGCCCAGAGCCGGCGACTCGCGCCTTGCCGGACACGATTTGCGGACTCCAACGCGGCGCTCGCACGAAACGGCAACAGGCCCTAGTCGCCGCCGCGGGGCCGGGCAGCCGGATCGTCAAGCTGTGCGCGCACGCGCTGCAGGATCTCCGGCACCAGCGACAAGCCCCATTGCGAACCGAGATCCAGCGTCTCCGCCATGAGCTCCGGCGAGGTGTCGACCAGCTTCTGGCCCAGCGGCGAGCGATAGAACCGCACCAGCTGGCTGAGTTCAATCAGATTGAAGTGCTTTTCGTAGACCGGGGCCAGCACGGAATAAAGCGCGTCGCCGTCCCGAATATGCTCGGACACCACGGCCCGGGTCTGCTGCTGGATCACGCCCATCGTCCGCGGGTTGAGCGTCGGCCCGAACATGGCGATGGCACGCGACACGCGATCGACCAGTTCCTGCGAGAACAGCGCCTGTACTTCCGGCGTATCGGTGAGATCGACCAGCGTCCGAATCAGCTGTTCCTCGCGCGCGTCGCTGCCTGCAACGTGCGCCAGGGGCGAGCCTGCGGCAACCACGCGGGGCGAGACATCCGACCCCGTACCGGCGTGAGCCGCTGCCGGCACCATGATAGCGGCCAGCGCAATGGCGCCGGCCCGCTGCAAGCGCCTGCGGCGATCAGGCCGCCCGGGCAGGACCCACGTTGTCATGAAAGTTGCGCCCCTCGGTGGTCGCGGCGATGATGCCGCGGCGGATCACGAAATCACCAAAATGCTCGCCGTCCTCGCGTTCGGCGGCAAAGCGCTCGATCAACGGGGTCAGCTCGGCGAGAATCTCGTCCTCACCGATATTCTCGCGATAAAGCTTATTCAGACGTGAACCGTCGAAGGCCGCGCCGAGATACAGGTTGTACTTGCCCGGCGCCTTGCCGACGAATGCGATCTCGCCGAGAAACGGACGGGCGCAACCGTTCGGGCAACCGGTCATGCGGATGACGATCGGCACCTCGCCCACGCCGGCGTCCGTCATCACCCCCTGCAGCTTGTCGACCAGTTCGGGCAGATAACGCTCGGACTCGGCCATGGCCAGGCCACAGGTCGGGAACGCCACGCAGGACATCGAGGCATGGCGCAACGGCGAGCGCTCGCGTCCGTCGTCAAGCCCGTAGTGGGCGGCCAATGCCTCGATCGCCGGCTTGTCGGCCTCGTCGATGCCGGCGAACACGATATTGTGGTTGCCGGTCAGCCGGATCGTGCCCTTGTGAATCCTGGCCAGCTCGCGCAGCGCGGTCATCAGTTTGTAGCCGGGCCGGCCACGATACTGGCCGTGATGGGCCCGGCCATTGTCGTCGAAATCGGCGATACGGCCGTTCTCGATGAACAGCGTCAAATGCCATGCGCCATCGTCGGACTGCTGCCAGCCGAGCGGATCGCCGTTGCGCTCGAAATGATAATCGCGCGCATCCTCGAGCTCGATACCGGCGCGCTCCGCCAGCTGCGCATGAATGAAATCGAGGCCATGATCGTCGATCGTGTATTTGAAGCGCGCATGCTTGCGGTTCTCGCGATCACCGTAGTCGCGCTGGATCGTGACCAGCGTTTCGACCGTCTTCAGCACATGATCCAGGCCGGCGAAACCGATCACCGTGCCCAGACGCGGATAGGTCGCCGGCTCGCCGTGGGTGGTGCCCATCCCGCCGCCGATGGCGACATTGAAGCCGATCAGCTCGCCGTTCTCGATGATCGCGATCAGGCCGATGTCGTTGGCGAACACATCGACGTCGTTCTCCGGGGGCACGGCGATGGCGATCTTGAACTTGCGCGGCAGGTAGGACTTGCCGTAAATCGGCTCGTGGTCCGCCTCGCCGGACGGCGGCTGCTCGAGAAAGATCTCTTCGTAGGCCCGTGATTTCCAGGCCAGATGCTCGGACAGCCGGCTCGACCAGTCGTGAATCGCCGCATGCACCGCCGATTTCTCCGGAAACGCCGACGCCATCACGTTGCGATTGACGTCACCACAGGCGCCGCGGGCGTCCACGCCGATCTTGTAGGCATCCTGCAGCAGCGGTCGCAGATGCTTCTTGGCCACATGGTGGAACTGAAAGGTCTGGCGTGTGGTCAGCCGCAGCGTGCCGTTGGCATATTCATGGGCCAGGCGGTCGATTTCCAGATACTGCTCGCCGGTAACGACACCGGCCGGCAGGCGCAGGCGCAACATGAACTGGTAGTGCGGTTCCAGTTTCGAGGCCTTGCGCTCGGCGCGGATGTCGCGATCGTCCTGCTGGTAGAAGCCATAGAACTTCGTCAGCTGGGTATCGTCCTGGGCGATCGAGGCAGTCAGCTCGTCGGCCAGGCCCTCGGCAATGGTGCCGCGCAGATAGTTGCTGGCCAGCTTGATGTGTTCAACGGGAGACAGGTTCTTGGTGTCGCTCATGGCGTTCACTCGCTATTGCAAATCGGCGCTCGTTGGGGCTCGGATATCGGCGGGCCGGGCCGATCAGTAGACATCGCGCTGATAGCGCTTTTCCTTCTGCAGGGTCTTGAGATACCCGACCGCGCCTTCGGCATCCAGATTGGCATTCTCGGCAATGATGTCGATCAGCGCATCGTGCACATCCGCGGCCATCGCATTCGCATCACCGCAAACATAGACCGTCGCACCGGACTCGATCCAGTCGAACACCTCCGCGCCGGCCGCGCGAAGTTTGTGCTGGACATAGATCTTTTCCGCCTGGTCGCGCGAGAACGCAACATCCATGCGGGTCAGCACACCGTCGTCGCGCCAGCGCAGCCAGTCGGTCTGGTAGTAGAAGTCGGTGCGGAAGTGCTGCGCGCCAAAGAACACCCAGTTCTTGCCGGTGGCGCCGCGCTCCTCGCGCTCTTCCATGAAGGCACGGAACGGCGCGATGCCGGTGCCCGGGCCGATCATGATGATCGGCGCATCGTCGGCCGGCAGCTTGAAGTTCTTGTTGTGATCGATATAGATCGGCAACCTGGCGTCTTCGCTGCGATCGGCCAGATGAACCGAGGCGACGCCGTGGCGTTCGCGCCCGTGGGCCCGATAGCGCACCGCGGCCACGGTGAGATGGATCTCGTCCGGGTTGGCGGCATGGCTGGAGGCGATCGAGTACAGCCGCGGCGGGAGCTTGCGCAGCAGCCGCACGAAGTCGGCGCCGGTCATGCCCGCCACCGGGTAGTCCTCGACCAGGTCGATGATGAAACGGCCGTCCATGTATTCGGCCAGCTGTGCCCGGGCTTCCTCGGCGAGCAAGGCGTTGAGCTCGTCATTCGCCGCACGCTCGGCGTATTTTTCGATGAACGGCCGGGTCAGCGTGGTGATCTCGTACTGATGCGTCAGTGCATGTTCGAGGGTCACCTCGCCGTCCAGGCCGGTCACTTCATCCTCGGCGTTCGCGCCGAGCGCCCCGATCAATTCGGCCACCACCTGCGGACCGTTGGACGGGATCACGCCGAGCGAGTCGCCCGGTTCCCAGACCAGCCCGGAATCCTCGGTATCCAGTTCGATGTGGTGTACTTCCTTGTCGGAGCCGCGGCCGTTGAGCACGACATTGGTGAGCAACTCGGCCGAATACGGATTCTTGCGGCTCCACTGGCTCGCTGCCGGCTGCTCGCTCGCACCCGGCATGACCGTGACATTCGTGTGCCCGCCGGGCGCCTCGGCGCCGCCCATTTCTTCCTTGAACCTGGCCAACACATCGCCGATCCAGGCTTCGGCGGCCTCGTCGAAATCGACATCCAGATCCATGCGATCGACCACACGGGTCGCACCGAGTTTTTCCAGCTGGACGTCGAAATCGCGGCCGGTCTGGCAGAAATGCTCGTAGCTCGAGTCGCCGAAAGCCAGCACGGAGAAATTCACGCCCGCCAGCTTGGGCGCCTTCTTGCCATGAACGAATTCATGCAATTCCTCGGCATTGTCCGGCGGGTCGCCCTCGCCGTGCGTGGACACACAGATGACGAGGTTCTTCTCCTTTTTCAGGTCACGCGGCTTGTAGTCGAGCATGTCGATGGCCTGCGCGCTGAGCCCGGCCGCTTCGGCACGGGCAACGAGCTGCTCGGCGATATCCTCGGCATTGCCCGTCTGCGAGCCGTAAAGCACCGTCAACGGCTCGGCGCTCGCGGCGGCCGGCGCGCCCGGCTGGGGCTGCGCCACCTCGCCGACGGTCGCCGTCGCGTTCAGCCCCGCCAGATAGCCGCTGATCCAGGTCGCCTGCGCCGGGCTCAGGCTCTGGATGAGCGACGTCAGCTGGGCGGCCTGCTGGGCGTTCAGCGGGCTGCTGTGTTCATCGATAGTCACTGCATTCATTGCCATTTCAAATACCGCGTAGCCGGAGGCGGAGGCAAAGGCTATCGCGACCGCCTAAAAATTAAAACCTTTGTTTTTATATTTTTATATAACTTAAAAATATATTTCGTGCAGTTCGGGGGCGCGACAGCAGGGGTGTCGGCACCGGGCGTCATACCCAGGCTCAAACGGCTCTGCTAGGCTCCCCGCCATGCGAGTGCTTCTATTGTTGTGCCTGCCCGTCCTCGTACTCACCGGTTGTGTGACGGCGCCGCCAAGCAACCCGTCCAATCTGTGCAGTGTTTTCAAGGAAAAGCACGGCTGGTACCAGGACGCCGACCACGCCTACAAACGCTGGGGCGCACCGATTCCGGTACAGATGTCGATCATCTTCCAGGAATCCCGGTACGTTGGGGACGCTCGCCCGCCGCGCAACCATCTTTTGTGGATTATACCGTGGACGCACATCAGTTCAGCGTACGGCTATACCCAGGCACTGGATTCCACCTGGGACCACTATAAGTCGCAAACCGGGCATCCGTTCGCCGACCGCGACGATTTCGGCGATGCCACGGATTTTGTCGGCTGGTACGTCGACCAGAGCCATCGGATTCTGGGCATCTCCAAATCCGATGCCTACAGCCAGTACCTGGCTTATTACGTGGGCACGGGCGGTTATCGTCGGGGCGTCTATCGGCACAAGCCGTGGCTGATGCGTACCGCCGGGCGCGTACAGAGCCGGGCCCATCGTTACCGCCGCCAGTTGGCGGGTTGCCGCTCCGAACTCGAGCATCCGGGCCATTGGTGGTGGCCGTTCTAGGAGTCTGTCGGACTGAGCCCCGGCGGCGTGACCTGTTTGTCGCGTGCCGGACGTTGCGTCCCGTTTTTTTCGC
>NZ_JBQDYE010000046.1:0-26666 GCF_052044155.1 Salinisphaera sp. SWV1 | reverse complement strand
ATCGGTTCGGCTCCTATTCACTCTCCACTGCTGACTATTGTCCCGAGATTTGTCGGGTTTTTCAGCAGCGCCTTAAAAACAGCTGATGAAGTCAGCTGTTTTGATGCCGGATTAATAATCCGCCAACGGCAGACGGAACGAGACAATCAACCCCGGCGCATTATCCTCGAGTCTCAGGACGGCATCGTGGAGATCGACCACCGCCGCGGCCATACTCAAACCCAGACCACTGCCGGGTGTGGTACGGCTCGCTTCGAGCCGGTAGAACCGCTGTGTCACCTTATCGATGGCCTCGGAAGGAATACCGGGCCCGTTGTCGGCAATACAGACCACAGCACTGCCCTGGCTCGTTCGCAGCCGGATATCGATATGGGAGCCGGGCGGCGTATGCGTGATCGCGTTTTCGATCAGATTCGCCAGCGCTTGTGTCACCAGTTCGCGGTCGCCGCGGACGGCCACAGCCGGCTCGATTTCGGCGGCAAGGACATGGCCCGTCTCTTCGGCCACCACGGTGTAGGTCTCTGCGAGCGTATCCGCCAGCGCCGACAGGTCAAAACGCGTGAAGCGTGCGCGCCGGCTGCCGGACTCGATCTGCGCAATACGCAGCAACGCGGAAAACGTCTCGAGAATCTGATCGGTTTGCACAATGGCCCGATCGACGGCGCGCTGGTAATCATCCACCGAATGGGCCTGCACGCGGGCCGTATCCAGCCCCTGACGCAACCGGCCGAGCGGCGTGCGCAGGTCATGCGCGATATCGCTGCTCACCTGGCGCATGCTGTGCATCAGGCGTTCGATCTGATCGAGCATCCGGTTGAGATGCCGTGCCAGATGGTCGAATTCGTCGCCGCGCCCACTGTCGGGCACGCGTTGCGACAGATCGCCGTCGCTGATCCGGCTTGCGACCCGATTGATATTCTCGACGCGGCGCAGCGCCGCCCGCCCCATCAGCGCCCCGCCGGCGGCGCCGAGCAGCAACACGACAAGCAACCCCCAGAGCACGGCATACACCAGGCGCGCCCGTAGTGCGGCCAATTGCCGGGCATCCCGAGCCACCACCAGGACGGCCCCATCGGGCAGCCGGGTGCCATGGCGAATGATGGGCACACGCCCGCTGTCCGGCCGGTCGCGGGCGGCGGAAACGTTATGGATCGGGCGATACGCGTCAGACCAGCCGACAGCCGCCGCTGTTGCGGGAAGATCGCCGGCAAGGCGCGCCCCGTGCGCGACCAGAACATAATGATTGTCGCTGTTCCCCGATTCGAGACGATCGTTGATCGCGTTTTTCAGCTCGGCCAGCCCACCGGCGTCGTATTCCCGGGTCAGGCTATGTGTTTCGTGGGCGATGGTCGCGTGTATCTGGCTTTTCATGTAGCCCGCCGTCTGCCAATACACCACGGCAAACAGGATGACGGCGCTGAAGGTGAACAACCCGGCGTAGGCCAGGCCGTTACGGAAAGCCCGGCTGCGAAACAGGTTAGGCAGCGGCATGGATCGAGTAACCGGCGCCCCGCACCGTGTGCAGCAAGGGTGTTTCAAAACCGCGATCGATCTTGGCGCGCAGGCGGCTGATATGCGTTTCGACAACGCTCGTCCTGGGCTCGAAGTGGAAGTCCCACACGTGTTCGAGCAGCATGGTTCGAGTGACCACCTCGCCGGCGTGGCGCATGAGATATTCGAGCAGGCGGAACTCCCGCGGCTGAAGCTCGATGGGCTGGTTGCCCCGCCACACGCGTCTTTTGACGATATCCATGGTCAGATCGGCAACCTGCAGTATCGTTGCCTCGGTCTGCAAAGGTGGGCGCCGAGCCAGCGCCTGTACCCGCGCGGCCAATTCAGCAAAGGCAAAGGGCTTGGTGAGGTAATCGTCGCCGCCGGCCTCCAGCCCCTCGACTCGATCATCAATACCGCCCATCGTGGTCAGAAACAGCACTGGCGTCTTCAAACCCGCATCGCGCATGGTTTTCACGATGGCCAGACCATCCAGCCGGGGCAGCATGCGATCCACAATCAGCAACGCATAGCCGCTTTCTTCCGTCGCGAAAAACAGGCCTTCGGCGCCATCGCGCGCGATATCGACGGTGTGCCCCAGTTCGCGCAAACCGCGCGCTACATAGTCGGCGGTCTCCGGATCATCTTCAATCAGCAGAATCTTGCGCACGCCGTGGCCTACTCGTTTTCCGTCGGATTGAGGGCGGCAGACGGGGCACGCCCGCCTGCCGACCGCTGGCCCTATCCTAATCGTCTGCGCCGTTTCGGTCCTGATCGTGGTCTTCGGTTTCGCCGGCGTGCGAATTCGACGACTGCTCGTGCTCGCTCCGGGCCTCCTGTGCCTCGGTATGCGCACTTTCGCTACTGTTTTCGAGCACCTTGCCGGAAACGGCATCGATGCCGACCTCGCGAATCCCGTGCCTGGTCTGTACATCGAACGAGTAACGCAAGCCCGAACCGCCGCCTTCCTTTTCCAGCTCGGCGCTCTTGATCGTTCCATGCACCTGGTTCAGCGCCTCGGACCGGGCTTGCTGCATGGTTAACTTGGCGCCATCCGGCGTGCCGGTGCCTGCGTAGGCGGCAGTCGAAATGCCGCCGACGACGGCCAGCGCGGTCATTGCAATCGTAAAAGCTTTAAAACGCATCGTTTTCTCCTGAAGAACATAACAATCCTCGGGACTCGTCGTGGGCCCGAAACCCGCCCTGCGGGTGATCTACAGACTCGCAGGCCCGGGCTTGCGGGGCGTTTGCCGCAACTTTACGAAACCGTAAGAACACGCTCGCGCGCCGCGCATCGCGCGGCCCGGCTCTCGAAGCGCCGGCCGCCCGCCACGCGTATCATCGCTCGGGCAAGCGCCCCAAGCTGGACCCCCTGTCATGAAAGCCGTCGTATTCGAATCGTTCCAGGCGCCGCCGCAGATTCAGCAGGTGCCGACCCCGGAGCCCGAGCCGCATGGCGTGGTTGTCCAGGTTGAGGCCTCCGGGCTCTGCCGCAGCGACTGGCACGCCTGGATGGGCCACGACCCCGACATCACGCTGCCCCATGTCCCGGGCCACGAGCTGGCCGGCACGGTCGTGGCCATGGGCAAGGACGTGTCACGCTGGCAGGCCGGCGACCGGATCACCGTCCCTTTCGTGGGCGGCTGCGGGGCCTGCGACGAGTGCCGGGCGGGCCAGCAACAAGTCTGCCATGATCAATTCCAGCCGGGCTTCACCCACTGGGGCTCATACGCCGAATACACCAGCCTCCACCACGCCGATCTCAACCTGGTCGCCCTCCCCGACGACATGGACTTCGCCACGGCAGCCAGCCTCGGATGCCGCTTCGCCACGGCCTTTCGTGCCGTGGTCGATCAGGGCCGCGTATCCGGCGGCCAATGGGTCACCGTGCATGGCTGCGGCGGCGTCGGCCTGTCCGCGCTCATGATCGCCAACGCGCTCGGCGCGAACGTTGTTGCCGTGGATATCGCCGACGACAAGCTGGAGCTCGCCCGATCCCTCGGCGCCGTAGCAACCATCAACGCCAGCGAATGCGTTGACGTGGTCGACGCGATCACCGGGATCACGCAGGGCGGCGCTCATGTCTCGCTCGACGCCCTCGGGCATCCGGCCACTTGCTTCAATTCCATCATGAGCCTTCGCCGCCGCGGCCGGCACGTCCAGATTGGACTGATGCTGGGCGAACACAGTCGACCGCCCGTCCCCATGGACAGAATCGTGGCGCAGGAAATCGAGCTGCTTGGCAGTCATGGCATGCAGGCACATCGTTACAGCGCCATGCTCGACATGGTAGGCCGCGGCAAGCTCGCGCCGGGCCGGATCATCGGTCAGCGGATTGCGCTGGAAGACGCCTGCGACGCGCTGATGAACATGAACGACTTTGCCGGCGTGGGCGCGACGGTCATTACATCATTCTGATCGTCCGGCCCGTATGGGCCAAACCCGGGATGCCCATCGAAAAACGGACGCTCTCGCGAGCAACCTCAATGCATGGCCATGCATAGCCACGAGCTCGGCCCCGGGATGTCGCGCTCAAGCCGACACCCGGAACAGTTTTTCCGTCCGGCCGCGCACCAGGTCGATCGAATCGCCCATGGCGCGCGCATCGTCGACGAATCGATGCATACTTCGATTACGACCCTCGGCCTTGCAGTGATATAGGCACTCATCGGCACAGGCGATCAGCGTATCCAGCCCCATCACCAGACCGGAAGCCGCTGTGGCTACGCCGATACTGACGGTCACCGTTGCGGCCGTCTCGGATTTTTCGTGCGGCAGGCCCACGAGTTGCAACATCGAGCGCATGGCTTCGGCCAAGCCGACCGCATCCTCGCCACTGACGTTCACCAGCACGACCAGAAACTCTTCACCACCGAAGCGGATAATCACATCGGTATCGCGGCGAAAGGTATCGCGCAGAACATTGGCGATTTCGATCAGGCACGCATCGCCGGCCGGGTGACCATAATAGTCGTTATACGCTTTGAAATGGTCGACATCGATCATCATTGCCGAAATCGAGGCGTGAAGCCGGTGACCCAGTGGCAACAGCGTTTCGAGACGTTGCTCGAGCAGGCGGCGGTTGCCAAGCCCGGTCAACGGATCGTTGAGCGTTTGCTGCAAAAGGTCCTCGTGATGCTGCTCCAGCGTCGCGACGAGGCGATCGATACTGGCTCGAATCCCTTCGATGTCGCTGCGGCGCTCGCATGGGATTTGCGGCGCATCCGCGAGCGAGCGTTCACTTACCTCAGCCACATGATCAGCCAGCTGGCGCAATGGTCGAGCGATACATTGCACAAGCACCACCAGCGCGGTGATGAACGTGACGCCCAGCAACACGATCGCAATTGCATGTCGATTTTGAACGTCGATATTCCGGATCAGCGCCCACGGCCAACCGCGCGCCGGCCGCAGTAACTGCCAGACGCCGCACTCGGCCAACACGAACAGGCCGAGCAGACCCAGAAAAAGCCGCCGCGGGGAGCGGCCCGTGCCCCATGTATGTTGTCGCTCCATCCCCCGCCCCTTTCTCAGGCCGGCGTCGCGCCCCGTCAGGAATTCCGGATGACGCGGTCCGTTCCGGGATTATCGGCCGATGCGGGCCGAGCTTGAACGCAGGCGCGCCGCATTCGCCGGCAACCGCGCGGCCCCCATCGCACGCACCGCCATCACGCGCGAGCACACCGAAGCCCGGCCCAAGGCGAGCTCACGCATCGGCCACCCAGCAACGACGCGCGCCCGTGCTCCGCCTCGTCCGAAGCGAACGATGAACCACGCTCTTCGCCTTTTGCACGACAGCCGCGACAATCCGCGCAGACGCCGATCCACGTGACCCCGAGCGCTCGCATACTGATGAACAGGGCCGATTGCGCGCCGACCGGGGCGCGACGGTGATCACGGCATTGCAATCGTCCGGCCCGGATGGGCCGACAGCCGGCATGAATGGCAAAAGACCCTCAGCCTTCGGCAACGCTGCATCGCCGCCGAAGCGCCGGCAATCCGCTCAGGAATGATCGCGCGGCCTGGGCGGGAAGAACCCGGTAATGCTGCGGGCAATGACCAGCACGATGAGCAACAGGGCGAGTACCAGCAGATGCGAAGTATCGAAGGTCTTGCCGTACAGCGTAACGAGCATATCGCGCAAAATGAACACGGCCGTTACGTCGATCAACATCGACAGTCGAATGCGCCGCACCTTCACATACTGAACGAATGTACTGAACAGCTCGATGATCACGAATACGTCGAGCACGCTCGATACCAGATCGCGAAAGTCGGCGGCATCGAGCTCGGCTGTCTTCATGGTCGGCAACAGCCGGAACAGCCCCGCCGTCACATCGAAAAAGGCAAACCCCAATGTCACCAGCATGACCAATACCAGGCCGATGACCACCACATCGATGGCGACATCGTAGACACGCATGATCACGTCTTTCACGGCATCCTCGAACGTTGGCCGATTTCGCGCGGCAAGCGTACACCCGCCGCTCGACGCGAACCACAACGATGCCAACCGCCCGCCCAACTCACCCAACGGCAAAACCGGCGGCCACGCCCAGGCAGGCGATGAGCTCAGGCCGGCCTCGGCTTACACGATAGGCCGCTCAAACGTCATCGCACGCCGCCGGATCCGAGCGCGGCGGTAGCCGGTAGACCCGATGCTTCGGGGCCATCGTCCCGCAGAGCGGCGGCGCCTATGGACACGCACGGCCGGCTATGGGTCGTTGCCGCCCCTGATCCGGCCGCGCCGCGATCGCCGTTTCTACCGTCCGGACCTATCGGCTGTGGGCTTGCCGACCGGGCTGCGAACAGCTCGGCAATCGCGAACGCCCACTTTGCCTATGGCCACGCGCTTCGCACCGGCTTGGTGCCCTGCCATTCAGCACGCACCGAACGGAAGCATAAACCAACCCATACCCGGCTATGCATCAGGCGTGCAACATTTTTTTTGCTTTATTTTCATTGGCTAACGCACCAATGGCATGGCGTTTGCTTATTTTACCAACGCGGTACGGGCGTTCTGCTCGTCAAGCCAACCCGACACGACATCTTCTGCATCTGCGAGCGTGAGCTATGACTACAGAATCCGGACCTGGTCTGCGCCGAGCATTGGGGTCCTGGCACCTTTGGGGCATTGGGGTCGGGCTGGTCATTTCCGGCGAATATTTTGGCTGGAACTACGGCTGGGGCGAAGCCGGCACGATCGGCTTTCTGATCGCCACCCTGTTGATCACGGCGCTGTACACCACCTTCGTGTTCAGCTTTGCCGAGCTGAGTACAGCGATTCCACACGCGGGCGGCCCGTTTGCCTTTGCGCACCGGGCCCTGGGGCCGTTCGGCGGCCTGATCGCCGGTTACGCCACGCTGGTTGAATTTGTCTTCGCGCCGCCGGCCATCGCCTATGCCCTGGGCGGCTACGTCCATTTCCTGTTTCCGCAGATTCCGGTAATGACCGTCGCCATTGGCGCATATCTCGTTTTCGTGGGCATCAACCTGTTGGGCGTGAAGCAAGCTGCCATCTTCGAACTGTTCGTGACCATCGTGGCGATCTGCGAGCTCATGATCTTCATGGGCGTGGTGGGTCCGCATTTTTCCGCTGATAACTTCATGAGGGATCCGATGCCGAACGGCATCGGCGGCATTTTCGCGGCCATTCCGTTTGCCATCTGGTTCTACCTCGCCATTGAAGGCGTGGCCATGGCCGCCGAAGAGGCCCGCGAACCGAAACGCACCATTCCGCGCGGCTTCATCGCGGCCATCGCCACTCTGGTTGCGCTCGCGCTCGGGGTCATGTTCATTGCCGGCGGCGTGGGCGACTGGCATCAACTGAGCGACAAGGACTATCCGCTGCCCGAGGCCATGGCGATGGCGGTCGGCAAGGACAGCGGCTGGGTCCATATGCTGGTCGGCATCGGCTTGTTCGGCCTGATCGCCTCGTTCCACGGCATCATCATCGGCTACTCGCGCCAGATGTTCGCCCTGGCACGCGCCGGCTATCTGCCGAAGGCGCTGGCCCGGATTCATCCGAAATACCAGACGCCGCACTGGGCACTGATCACCGGCGGGGCTATCGGCATCATTGCCCTATTTTCAGGCAAGACCAATCAGTTGATCACCATGGCCGCCATCGGCGCGGTGGTCATGTACATCGTGAGCATGATCAGTCTGTTCGTCCTGCGGGTGAAGGCGCCGGAACTGCATCGTCCATACAAAGTGCCGTTCTACCCGATCTTCCCCGCGGTCGCTCTCGGCCTCGGCATCCTGAGCCTGGCTGCCATGGTGTATTACAACCTGGCCATCGCGGCTATATTCCTCGTGCTGTTCGCTGTCGCGCTGGTCTATTACCTGGCGACCCGGCGCCAGCGTCAGGGTCAGGGCCTCGAGGTATCCCCGGAGGTCCCGGCCATGGAAGCGGCCCTGGCTCGTGGAGACGTGGACTGACGCCATGGCTTACAGACATGTGATCGACGGGGTCGCGTATCGCTTCGAGGATCTTCGCTGCCTCATGGCGAAAGCCTCGCCGGCCCGTTCCGGGGATATACTGTCAGGTTTGGCGGCCGAATCGGCTGTCGAGCGGGTGGCCGCACAACTGGCCTTGAGCGAGGTTCCGCTCAAGGCTTTTCTCAATGAGGCGCTGATCCCTTACGAGAAAGACGAAGTCACCCGACTGATCATGGACGAGCATGACACGGCGGCCTTCGCGCCGGTCAGCCACTTGACGGTCGGGGCGTTTCGCAACTGGCTGCTGTCCTACGAAGTCGACGCCCCGGCGCTGCGCGCATTGGCCCCGGGCCTGACCCCGGAAATGGTTGCCGCAGTCTCCAAGATCATGGGGCTGCAGGATCTGATCCTGGTCGCCAACAAGTGCGAGGTGATCACTCGCTTTCGCAATACCATCGGGCTGTCGGGGCGGTTATCCACCCGTCTTCAGCCGAATCATCCGACCGACGATGCGCGCGGCGTGGCGGCAAGCACCCTCGACGGCCTGCTCAACGGCAGTGGTGACGCGGTCATCGGCATCAACCCCGCCAGCGACCACCTGCCCACGATGACGCGGTTGCTGCAATTGATCGACGATATTCGCGAGCGTTACGCCATTCCCACCCAATCCTGCGTGTTGACCCATGTCACGACGCAAATCCAGGCGATCGAGCAGGGCGTGCCGATCGATCTGGTGTTCCAGTCCATCGCCGGCACCGAGGCCGCCAACGCGGGCTTCGGCATCACCCTCGGCATTCTGCAAGAAGCGCTGGAAGCCGGCCGCTCACTCAACCGCGGCACGGTGGGCGACAACCTCATGTACTTCGAGACCGGCCAGGGCAGTGCGTTGTCCGCCGACGCGCACCACGACGTGGATCAGCAGACCTGCGAAGCACGAGCCTATGCCGTGGCTCGCAAGTTTGAGCCGCTGCTGGTAAACACCGTGGTCGGCTTCATCGGGCCAGAGTACCTGTACGACGGCAAGCAGATCACCCGCGCCGGACTGGAAGACCACTTCTGCGGCAAGTTGCTCGGACTGCCCATGGGCTGTGACGTCTGCTACACCAACCACGCCGAGGCGGACCAGGACGACATGGACGGCCTGCTGACCCTGCTCGGCACCGCCGGCTGCACTTACATCATGGGTATTCCAGGTGCCGACGACATCATGCTCAACTACCAGAGCACGACCTTTCAGGACGCGCTTTACCTGCGCCAGTTGCTGAACAAGCCGCCGGCACCCGAGTTCGCGCAATGGCTCGATACCATGGAGATATTCGACCCCGCACAACGACTTCGCCACGTCGCACAGGCCCATCCCATGCTGAGTCATCCGATGACCGCCAGCGAATGAGCAACGGCATGACAAATCAACCGATAACCGCTCGGCGCGACCCCTGGGTTTTTCTAAAGCAGTTCACCGATGCGCGCATCGCTCTGGGGCACGCCGGCGGCAGCCTGCCCACCGATGCAGTACTGGAATTCCGCTTGGCGCATGCGCGCGCACGCGACGCCGTGCACCGTCCACTGCATGCCGAAGCACTTTGTGCCCGAATCGCCGAACTGGGCCTGCCGTTTCACCGGGTCCACAGCCGGGCAACGGACCGCGCCGTTTATCTTCAGCGCCCCGATCTTGGCCGGCAACTGAATGAAAATGACCGCACAGCCCTGCACAGTACCCGGACCTCATCCGTCGGCGCACGTGCCGACGTCGCCTTCGTGGTCGGCGACGGTCTATCCGCGCTGGCCGTCGAACACCACGCCGCCGACCTGCTCGCTGTGGTGGTGCCAACACTCCGGCAACAAGGCCTGAACATCGCTCCGGTTGTGATTGCCGAACAGGCGCGCGTCGCACTGGGCGATCAGGTCGGCGCAGCGCTCAACGCCGAACTCCTCGTCATGCTGATCGGAGAGCGCCCCGGGCTCAGCTCACCCGACAGCTTGGGGATTTACCTGACCTGGGCGCCGAAACACGGCCGCATGGACTCCGAACGCAACTGCATCAGCAACGTTCGCCCGGACGGGCTCAGCATTGCCGCTGCCGCACACAACCTGCTTTATCTGATCACCGCCGCGCGCGACAAACGCCTGACCGGCGTGAGGCTGAAAAACGATGCCAGCCCGCTGTCCGGGAACAGCGGGCCCGCCGCACACCTGCCCGCCCCCTGACGGCAAGACCTGTCGATGGGGCGTGCTGCCGGACAGCCCCCATGGCCAGCCGAGATCGGTTGGCTTTTTGCGACGCTTGCTCTTCGTGTAGCGGCGGAATAGCGCCATCGTCCCCGACGAGCCGGTCGATCTCTCTCGGTTTCCCGGTCGCCGAACCGGTCGCTTCGATTTCCACCACACCACGTCCGAGTGTTTTCCAATCCAGAGAGGGTCCCGAGCAGTGCCGGTGAAGGCCTCAGTCAGACAGCCGGCATTTGCGCATTACCAATGGATTCGAACAGCTAGTCTTGCGCAGTATCCAACGGGCGAACGGCGACATTGTCACGCATCGCGCACATGCGATCGGCGTCAGATCCGGTCTTGCTGCGCCCGCACGGAACAATATCTCATGCCGGCCTCCATTCTCCGGTGCGGTTGGGACTTGAATCCACCTCTTAACTTAGCGCCATTCGTAGCGCCATTCCTGTCTGACCCCTTTATTTCCTCCGGCCCGAACGGCTCGATGAACGGCAGCATTTACGTGCCGGAACGCCAGGCGAGCCATCCCCACGCCATCCAGCCGCGCCAGCATGACCGCGGCAAATATCGTCGTTATCGCCGTCGCGAGCGCCGCCGAGGCGCCGGCTCCGGCCGACACTATGGCCACGAATACCGCTCGCGTGGAAGCTATCGGCTCGACGGCAACACGGGCAGAATACAGCCCAACACCGAGCGCCCACTCGACGCCGGGCGCGTCAGTCCGAACCGACGCCGATTACAGAATCGCTTCGGCGACTGACGCCAGCTATAGAACGCGTTGATCCGGTGCGGCTCGGATCGACAGGCGATGTATGACAACGCGCGGTATATCGTCTTCGAGGTAGCCGGCAATGCTTAGACAGGACCTCCTGCCGGACCACGGCCCATCCCCCTTCAGAGTTTGCGAAAGGTTTTGCAAATCATCGTCTCAGGCGAACAATACCGGCACGGCGAGGGTTTCTGATCTATCAGATAAACGTGGTCTGTCCCCTATTTCCCGCTCTCGTTAAAACCGACTTAAAGCCAAACCACGAAAAACGATCCCACTTATCGGCGTGAGCATCACTTAAATGATCCTGAAGGCGTTTGCCCAAACCCTGTTCAGTGGTTAGCCCAGTGTAATAGGGGCCGTGATTGCTATAGAGAATATATATCCCTTGTTGGTACCTGAAATCCGCGAGCCTTATAGTCGGACGATTTTTGCCTTGGCGGCCCAATAGTCTAAAAGAGTCTTTATTGCCGGTGCCCGGGAACCATCCCACTTCGTCGGTACGCCAGAACTGCCCAAAATTTTGAATTGCCAATTTACTTCCCTTTTTTTTACCCAACGCCGAAGCTCAGTTACCGACCGAAGCGCGGCAGTGCTTTGGGCGGTCACCTGCCGCGATTCGTTATACAAACTCAGCTACCTCGGATTAGTTCTGCTATTTCTTTAGCTATTTCCTCGACAGTATGAGTAGCTGTACTTCGCGCAACTTTATCTGCAAGCGATGGACTGAAATCCATGACCTCTTTTTTCGTCACGTTGTGCCAAATTGGCAGCAATACTTGCTCTCCCGATACAGTCCGAGTAACGATTCCATCTAGCTCGTAGTTTGTCCAACCTTTTCCGAAAAAAGATTTAGAAAAAACCACTAGTCCGACTTTACTTTGCGCTAAGCCTTGATCGATCTTTCGCCTAAGGCTGTCTCCAATGCGTAGTTCAAATTCATCATACCAAACTGACAGCCCCTCGTCTCGAAGAGCATTAGCCAAGGGACGGACTATTTCATCTTTATCGTCAGATGCATGAGAGATAAATACATCATGTTCTTTCGTGTCTACCGGATAAGACCCCTCATCCGGCGGGGCGTTGTGCACCAGACTTGGCACCGAAGACAATGGGCGTTCTTTAATTTCGGGTAATGGACTAGGTAATACCCGAACGGACGCGTTCGTTTTTCCCCCAAGCCCTTGCATGTCCACAACAAGATGCCACCGCCCGCTCCGCGGTATTCCTATACGGACTGGAGACTTCGTTGCGCGCCCGCCATGGAAATGGTGCCGCCGGCCATTTCGGTAATTCGAAAAGTTGGCGCTATCTAAAAGACGTACGTTCGCAGAGTTGCCTCGTAAGGTTACTTCGACAATTTCACCTTTACTTCGACTGCCTAGGTCATGATGGATAAATTGCATCTCCTCCCCCAGTGTCTATTCAATAGGTATAACGCCGAAGCTTAGTTGACGCCGGAGCGGCCGAAGGCCGCGGAGGGAACCCGAAGCGCGGCAGCGCTTTGGGCGGTCAACTGCAGCGACTTGTTATGCATATCATTTTAACTTTTGAGCGATTGGCTGCAGACGACTCATAGGGATCTCCCATAGCCGCATTAGGTTATGCAACTCCGCGCCTATACCTTGCGGCTCCATACCGCCTGGGTTGACATCAATAGGGCCTAACGCTGCTGTACCGCCGAAAGAAACAAAACCTTGCGCATATAAGTCGTAACATTCATACACGACTTGGAGCACATCTCGTGTAAAAGCATTGTGGCCATTATAGTCCGACGATCGGAGAGGAAATTGGTTTTGCATCGCGCCAATTCGCAATAAGCAAAGCTGGCGAAACGTAAGCTGCTCGGCAGCTTTTATCAGTTGATGGGCTAAATAAGTATTTAAGGAAGAATCAAACGCAATGCTTGAAAGCAAATGTGCCATATACGGCAGCTTGTCTTCTTCAGCTTCCCGTTGCGCCTTGAGAAGCACGCTTTCAGCTACTTCATCGGCGTCGCTTCTCCCATTGGAGTTCGGCTCAAAGAAACCATCGTTCCTGATAGTCTCACCTGCTTCGATGCGTGCGTGGATGTCCGACGCTACTAACGCTAAAACGCCCCCGACTCGAACCCGCTCTCTCTGGCTAAGGACTCGTTCTGAAATCTCACCGCCAATATATTTCAATGCTGCGGCAGCAGCAGCGCCGCCAGCACCTCCAGTGGCCGCGCCTCCTGGTCCACCGGCTATAAATCCAAGGGCACTACCAATTGCCCCGCCAGATATTTCCGCCCCGGCGTCCACAAGTCTACGAAACCCGGAGACGCGATTTTCTGTTTCTGAGTCGTTCGTTGCCATAAGGTTCTAAAAGCTATATCGCTGGCGCATAACACCAAGTAGGCGAAATATATCTAATACTATATATACCGCCATCCATATCTATATATCTCCAACGATTCGGTCCAGCAGATTGAGGCCGGCGGCCACGCCATAAGCCACAACCCAGGCGCGCTCGGCCGGTTGCCAGCGGCCACCGGCTCGTCTTACTTGCTCACGGAGTTCGCGCTCCTCGTATTCGATTCTCAGAAGGACGGGCTCGTCGGCCGCCCGTTGCATTAGATGCTGTTCGCGGCTATTCGCCGGCCGCCACGGCACCGTTTCCTCGATCAGTTCGACGGTTTTGTGGCGTTGCCCGGTATCGCTGTCGTAGCGGTATCGCACACAAACCAGCCGCTCGCCGTACTTCTGGACCCATTGCTTGGTCCCGTTCTGGCCGGGCTTGAGATGCAGTCGAGTTTCCATCGGCGCCCCCTCGCCTTGGCATGGATCGACGTTATCGCGATTTAGTTGGGCCGTGAAGCCAATCGCAACCCGGTAGAGCGTATGGCGTTCTATCGTCTTGTGAAAACTGAATTTTCCGAAACAGTAAAACGACGCCATTCGGCAATGCGAGGCACGAAATCGCGCGTTGTTAAGCCATTGCGATGCCGGAACCACCGTCTTTGGGCTGAGCGCCGCGATTACCGCCCCCACCAGTTCGTCTTGCCCAGATCCACGACTTCATCCCCGCGCCCGCTCATCACCGCCCGCAGCATGTACAGCGAGAACCCGCGCGCCTGCTTGGCCTCGATCTTCGGCGGCATGGACAGTTCCTGTTTGGCGGTACGTACGTCGACCACCACCGGGCCGTCGTGCTCGAAGGCCTGCTTGAGCGCTTCGTCGAGGTCGGCGGAGGCGGTGACCTGGATGCCGCGGATACCCAGCGATTCAGCGAGCTTGGCGAAGTCCACCCGCGGGATGTTGGTGGTGGAATCGACATAACCGGCCGCCTTCATTTCCATGGCGACGAAGCCAAGGGTCTCGTTGTTGTAGACGATGACCTTCACCGGCAGTTTTTCGGCGGCGAGCGTGATCAGATCGCCCATGAGCATGGTGACGCCGCCGTCGCCGGCCAGGGCCACGACCTGACGCTCCGGGTAGGCGACCTGCCAGCCGAGGGCGGCAGGCACGGCTACGGCCATGGAGCCGTGCATGAAGCTGCCGGTGAGCCGGCGTTCGCGGGTCATGCGGATATAGCGGGCAGCCCAGACGGTGGGCGTGCCGACGTCGGCGGTGAATACGGCATCGTCGTGCGCGAGTGCGGAGACACGGGCGGTGAGGTATTGCGGGTGCAGCGGCGCGTCGCCCTCGCGCGGCGTGGCCAGGTCGTCGAGATTCTCGCGGGCTTTCTTGTAGTGCGACTGGCAGGCGTCCAGGAACTTGGTGCTGGCGTTGTCCTCGAGCTTGGGAATGAGCGCGGCCAGCGTGGGGCCGATATCGCCGACCAGACCCATGGTGAGCGGCGAGCGCCGGCCGAGGTGCGCGCCGCGGATATCGATCTGCACGATATTGCCGTGTTCGGGGAAGAACTCGCGATACGGGAAGTTCGTGCCCAGCATGATGAGCAGATCGCATTCGCGCATGGCGTGGTAGCCGGAGGAGAAACCGATCAGCCCGGTCATGCCGACGTCATAGGGGTTATCGTATTCCAGCGATTGCTTGCCGCGCAGCGCGTGCACGATCGGCGCCTTGAGGCGTTCGGCCAGCGCCAGCACGTCGCTGTGATAGCCCTCGCAGCCATAGCCGCCGAGGATGGTGATCTTCGTCGCGTCATTGATGTGCCCGGCCAGCACGTCCAGCGCCTCGACCGGGGGCACCACGGTCGGGCGCACGGGCGGCTGCCAGCGCAGGGAATGCGGGGGCGCCTCGGACAAGGCCACGTCGCCCGGCAGCACGATCACCGATACGGAGCGATTCACGATCGCGCTGTTCATCGCCGCTTCCAGCACCTGCGGTATCTGGGCCGGGTTGGAGACCAGTTCGCAGTAGTCGCTGCATTCGCGGAAAAGATTCTGCGGGTGGGTCTCCTGGAAGTAACCGAGCCCGATTTCGGAGGACGGGATCTGGGCGGCAATGGCGAGCATCGGCACATGGGCGCGCTGGGCTTCGAACAGGCCGTTGATGAGATGCAGGTTGCCCGGCCCGCAGGAGCCGGCGCACACCGCCAGCCCGCCGTGGGCATCGCCCTCGCCGGCGGCGGCGAGGGCCGCGACTTCCTCGTGGCGTACACCGATCCAGCGGATCGCCTCGCGCTGGCGCAGCGCTTCGGTGAAGCCGTTGAGCGAATCGCCCGGCAAGCCCCAGACATTCTGTACGCCAGCCTGGATGAGCAGGTCGGCAAGCACATCGGCGATTGTGTTCCTGGCCATCAATAAATCCCGTTGGGCGCTGCGCACAAAAGCCGCAGCCTGAATGATTGGCTTCATCCTACACCGATCACCCGGGTCGAATGATAGCCTCGAAAATAATTTGACTGAATATTCAGTCAGGATAATAATCGAGTCTGTAAGTGAGCCGCTCTCGGCTCGAGCAACCGCAGATTCGACGAGTCATGGCCCGCAAGAACGACAGCGACGAAACCCGCACCCGCATCGTGGCGGCCGCCGTGCGCTGCGTGGCGCGGCGCGGTGTGCGCGGGCTGCGCATGGCGGATGTGGGCCGCGAGGCGGGCGTGTCGTCCGGCCTGCTCTATTATCATTTCGCCGATCGCGACGGCCTGCTGGCGGCCACGCTGGCTCATGTGAACGACACCGCCGCGGCCGGGCGTAACCAGGCGAGCGTGAGTGGGCGCGATGCGCTCATCGACAATCTCGTCGACGAAATCGCGGACGAGCCGGACGTACGCGACCACGCCGCCGCCTGGCACGAGATCAACGCCTCGGCCGTGTTCGACGACACCCTGGCCGCGCCCCTGCGCGCCACCACGGCCGACTGGCAACAGCGCATCGCCGACGAACTGGAGCAAACCGCGCCCGAGGGCGCGCCATGCGATCGCGAAGCCGCCGAAGCCCAGGCCGTGATCGCCACCGCGCTGGTGGATGGCTTGTCCCAGCGTTGGCTGACCGGCCGTCTTGCCACCGAGGAGGCGCGCGGCCTGCTGCGCCGTGCCCTGATTCAGCAATTCGGCGGCCCGCCCGCCGGGAGCAATCCATGCAACTGATCGAAAACAACAACCCGCCCGCCTCACTGGCCCGGGCGGAACCGTCGCATCGCGCGCCGCTGCGCGTGGCGCTCATTCAGCACGCCTGGCAGCCCGACCGCGAGGCGCTGATCCAGCATCTGGACGAAGCCATCGGCCGCGCGGCCGAGGCCGGCGCGAAGGCGGTTTTCCTGCCCGAAATCACGCTGCTGCGCTACCCGGCCGATCAACGCGCGACCGGCACCGCCGCCGACGGCGCGGAGGACCTGGAGACCGGGCCGACGATGGCTTTCGCCCGCGCGGCGGCCAGGCGCTACGGCATCGCCGTGCATGCCTCGCTCTACCAGCGCGACGACGGCGCCGATGGACTGGGGCTGAACACGGCGATTCTGGTCTCGCCCGAGGGCGAGCTGATTGGCGCCACCCACAAGCTGCATATTCCGGTCACCGAAGGCTATTTCGAGAACACCTACTTCCGCGAAGGCCCGGCGGACAATCCGTACCCGGTGTATCGCCACGCGGCACTCGGCGATGCGGCCATCGGCCTGCCGACCTGCTGGGATGAGTGGTTCCCGGAAGTCGCGCGGGCGTACTCGCTTGGCGGCGCCGAGATTCTGGCCTACCCCTCGGCGATCGGTTCGGAGCCGGATTTCCCGGATTTCGACACCCAGCCGCTGTGGCGCCACGTGATCGTGGGCAACGGCATCGCCTCCGGCACGTTCATGATCGCGCCCAACCGCATCGGGAATGAAGGCCGCATCACCTTCTACGGCAGCTCGTTCATCTCCGATCCGTACGGCCGGGTGCTGGCGGCCGCACCGCGCGATGCCGAGGCGATTCTGGTCGCCGATCTGGATCTGGACCAACGCCGCGACTGGCTGACGTTATTCCCGTTTCTGGCCACGCGGCGGCCGGATACTTATGGCGCGCTCACGGCGCCGGTCGACCCTGACCGGCCGCTGGGCGGCGCCGACCAGAGCCATCTCAAATGAGCGATGTGATGACCGGCTGGCGCATGCCGGCCGAAACCGTGGCCCAGGAACGGGTGTGGATGGGCTTCCCGCCGGCCGGGCCCACGGCGGGCGAAAGCGCCGAGGCGCTGGACGAGGCCCGTCGCGCCTGGTGCACAGTGGCCCACGCCATCGCCGAATTCCAGCCCGTCACCCTGCTGGTGGACCCGGCCGATGAAACAGTCGCACCGCGTTATGTATCGGCCGCGATCGAACGTGTCACGGTGCCGCTGGACGATGCCTGGCTGCGCGACATCGGGCCGAGCTTCGTGCTCGACGACGACGGCGCGCTGGGTGCGGTGAACTGGCGCTTCAATGGCTGGGGCGAACGCGATTGGGCGCACTGGGGCAAGGACGACCGGGTGGCGGCGGCCATCGCCGAACTCGCCGGCGCGCGTCGCATCGACTCGCGGCTGGTCAACGAAGGCGGCGGCATCGCCGTGGATGGGGCCGGCACGGTACTGCTCACCGATAGCGTCCAGCGCGATCCGCGCCGCAACCCGGGCATCTCGCGGGCCCGGGTGGAAGCTGAAATGGCGCGCACGCTGGGGGCCGACAACCCGATCTGGCTGCCGCGCGGCCTGCATCGCGATGCCGAACAGTTCGGCACCTTCGGGCATGTGGATATCGTCGCAGCGCTCGTCTCGCCGGACTGCGTGGTCGTGCACGACCAGCGCGACGCCTCGCATCCGGATCATGCCATTTGCCGCCAGGCGATGGACGTACTCGCCTGGGCCACGACGGCCGACGGCAAGGCCTGGCGAATCGCCCGGCTGCCGGCGCCGGAAACGCTGTGCGATGCGCATGGTTTCGTCGATTACAGCTACATCAATCATCTGCCGATCAACGGCGCCGTGATCGTGCCCACCTTCAACGACCCGGCGGATGCCGAGGCGGCCGCGATTCTGGCCGAGCTCTACCCGGGCCGGCGTGTCGTGGGCGTGGACGCCCGCGCGATATTCGCCCGCGGCGGCGGCGTGCATTGCATCACGCAGCAACAGCCGCGGCGCGAGCCGATATAGACCGGGGCCGGTGATGGCGCGTGCGGCACGCCATGCGTCCACCGATAGCGCCCGACGACCCGACAATCGGCGCGCCCATTGGCCACCGGGCTGCGTTCTGTCGGATGACGCCTGCGGCTAATCCGACCGACTGGAGCACGGGCGATTCCGAGTTGGCCGTCGTCGTTCGGGGCCTTGCTCTGTCCAGGATAGCGACACGGTCTCGTATGAAACGACCGCAGGCTCTAATCTAGGGCATCGATTGATTATCCCTCATCCTTCTCATGTCCGACCAAAGAAACGTCGAGACCCGGCTGTCTGCCCGGGCGGTCTACCAGGCCGTGCGCTACGACGGCGAGCAGGAAATGGCGCGGCCACTGGGCTCGCTGTGGTGGTCTGGCGTGGCCGCCGGGATCGCCCTGGCGAGCTCGGTCGTGGCCAAGGGCCTGCTGCATATGGAACTGCCGGACACGCCCTGGCGCGCACCCATCGCCGATATCGGCTATTGCGTGGGCTTCGTGCTGGTGGTGCTCGGCCGCATGCAGCTGTTCACGGAAAACACGATCACGGTGGTGCTACCGCTGATGGCCAGGCCGTCCTGGCGCGCCTTGTACTGCACGTCACGGCTATGGAGCGTGGTCTTCGTTGCCAACATGGCGGGGACATTCATCGCGGCCGTGTTCGTGAATATGGCCGGCGTCGATGCGCCGAACCAGTTGCATGCCTTCAACGAGGTCGCCGCCCAGGGGGTGCTGGGCAACGACTGGATTGGCAACATGCTACGCGCGATTCCGGCCGGCTTTTTCGTAGCCGCCATGGTGTGGATGCTGCCCAACGCCCGCGGCTTCGAGATCTGGGTGATCATGCTGCCAACCTATGTCATCGCGCTCGGCGGCTTCGCCCACGTGGTGGTCGGCTCGATGGAGGTGTGGCTGCTGATCCTGGCCGGCCATCTGAGCGTGGTCGACGGGCTGTGGGGCTTTGTCGCCCCGGCACTGCTGGGCAACGTTCTGGGCGGCACCGTGCTGTTCTCGCTGCTCGCCTATGGGCAGGTCCGGCGCGAGATCTAGGGCCTGAGATCAGGATGGGCAGCGGAGGCATCCCTCCGCTGCCCCGATACCGAGCCGGACCACCCGCCGCATGGGCATGGGACCGCGACGACGGCGGACCCGCCCGACAACCGAAACCGAAACCGAAACCGACGATCAGGATTTGGTCGTTACAGCCCGTTGCATGTGCTTGGCCATGGACAGATGATGCGGGATCACCGGCAGGCCACCGGCCGCCAGTTTGCTGATCGCGGCATTGTTGTCGCTGCGCTTTTCGTTTTTGAATAACGCCACGGCCTGCTCGTGCCCTTTCACGTTGAAGCAGGCATAAGCCTTGTTGAACTGGCGGCCCGAAAGCTGGCCGAGTTGCTGGTATTTGTGCTGCAACTTCGGCGGCAGGCCGTCCGGCAGCCTCAGATGCTCCGACTCGGCCGCGCGGGCAAGCCTGTGCTCGAGCGTGGTGTGATCCGACACCATCTTTTTGGCGAACGAGAGAACATCCGGGGTCTCGCTCTTGCGCTGCGCGAGCTTGCCGAGCTTGATCTCAAGCTTGTTGGTGGCCGCTGCCTTGGTGACGAACTGCTGCGCGGTCAGACCCGATGGCGCGGCTCCGGCCACCAGCGGCACAGCCGTCAACGCGACCGTGGCGGATGCGACCGCAAACTTGTGGTAACGACGAATACCCATTGGGGTCTCGACTGTTCAGTGACACCGTCAACCTGGCAAGGCCCGCCAGCCCCGCGGCGGCCACTAACCGCCAACCGGTGGGGCGGGCATGATCAGGCAAGATCGCTTGCGGCCACGAAACGGCGGCAGAGGTTCTCGATAGCGGCCTGGTCGGCGGCATCGAACCGTTGCCTGCGCGGGCTGTCGATATCCAGCACGCCCCACAACCCGTCGCCGACCACAATCGGCACCACAAGCTCGGAACGCGAAGCGACGTCGCAGGCAATGTGTCCGGGAAAGGCGTGCACGTCATCCACGCGCTGCGTCACGCGGGTCCGGGCGGCGCGGCCACACACGCCGCGGTCGAAAGGAATCGGGCTGCACGCCGGCAGGCCCTGGAACGGCCCGAGCACAAGCATGCGCTCGCTACGCTGGAGGTAGAAGCCGACCCAGTTCAGGTCGGCGAACTGCTGACGGATGAACGCCACCGTCTGGGCCGCGTTG
Source organism: Salinisphaera sp. SWV1 (assembly GCF_052044155.1). Classification (NCBI taxonomy): domain Bacteria; kingdom Pseudomonadati; phylum Pseudomonadota; class Gammaproteobacteria; order Salinisphaerales; family Salinisphaeraceae; genus Salinisphaera; species Salinisphaera sp. SWV1. Next base: position 6,013 of record NZ_JBQDYE010000046.1, on the reverse strand, counting down.
GTCAGCCAGTCGCGGGTATCCAGCAGGCTGGCGAGTTGACGTTCAAGCAGATCCGCGCTCATCGAGGACACTCCGAAATAATTCGCGCACGAGCATTGATGATAAGCGCGCTCGCCACAAGTGTTCGCGCCGCAAAACATGCGCCGCATCACGAGAACGGGCACCATGGGCGGTTTTACCCGGTATTCTCCATGACCCATGACCGCCCCGGCGGCCGTATGGACCGGCTCACGCTGAGTCTGTCGGTTGGCTTCGTCGCTGTGTTTCTCGTTGCTTCGCTATTCGATCTTTCCGGCGTATCGGCCGCGATCAGCGCCGGCTTCACCTGGACCGCAAAGACGCTCGGCGCCTACTTCGAATGGCTGCTCCTGGCGACTTTCTTCATCGCGCTGGGCATCGCCGCCAGCCCGGCCGGGCGTGCGCGCATCGGCCGTGTGGAAGAACCCGAGTTCACCACCTTCCAGTGGCTGTCCATCATCATGTGCACACTGCTGGCGGGCGGTGGCGTGTTCTTCGCCGCCGGCGAGCCGGTTTATCATTTTCTCAACACGCCACCCGCGTTCGACACCAACGCCGGCACCGCCGCAGCCGTGCCGACCGCGTTGGCGCAGGCGTTCATGCACTGGGGCTTTCTGGCCTGGGCCATCCTCGGCGCACTCACCGCGGTGGTCCTGGCCCGTGCTCACTACGACCAGGGCCAGCCGCTGCGCCCGCGGGCCCTGCTGTCGGGCGTGTTCGGCCCGCGGGTAATCGCCGGCCCGCTGGGCAGCGTGGTGGACGCGGTCTGCGTGATCTCGGTCGTGGCCGGCACGGTCGGCCCGATCGGCTTTCTGGCCACCCAGGTCGGCTATGGCCTGCATGTGCTGATCGGCACGCCATCCGGCCTCGCGACGCAGCTGACGATCGTGGCCGTGCTGGGTCTGGTGTATGTCACCTCGGCCGTCACCGGGCTGGCGCGCGGCATCCAGTGGTTGAGCCGCTTCAACGTCATTCTCGCGCTGGTCATCGCTGCGGTGATCATCGTGTTCGGCGCTACCAGCTTTCTGATCAACGCCTGGACGGAGGCGATGGGCACCTACATCAGCGCCTTTTTCACCATGGCGACCCAGACACCGCTGACCGCGCCCGCCGGCTGGCTGAAATGGTGGACCATCTTCTTCTTCGCCTGGTTCATCGGCTACGGCCCGCTGATGGCGATTTTCGTGGCGCGTATCTCGCGCGGGCGGACGTTGCGCCAGATGATCGTGTCGGTCGCCGTGCTCGCGCCAATCGCCACCACGATCTGGTTCACCCTGCTCGGTGGCTCGGGCATCCACGGACAAATGACCGGTGCGTTCGATCTCACCCAGCCGCTGTCAGCGTTCAAGTTCGATGTGGCAACGCTCACCGTGGCGCAGTCGCTGCCGGGCGGGCTCGTGATGGCGCTGGCGATTCTGTTGCTCACCTCGATCTTCGTCGCCACCACCGGCGATTCGATGAGCTACGCAATCGCCGTAGTGCATACCGGGGACGAGAACCCGCCCGCCGGTCTGCGGGCGTTCTGGGGCATTCTCATGGCGGCGATGGCGGCCGTGCTGCTGGCCATGGGCCATGGCCAGATCAGTGCGCTGCAGCAGTTCATCGTGATCACCGCCATCCCGGTCTCGCTGGTATTGCTGCCTTCGCTGTGGACCGGCCCGCGGGCCGCGATGGCGATGGCGCGTGACCAGGGCGTGCTGGCATAGCCCGCCCTGCACCCGGCCCCGGCCCCGGCCCCGGCGATCTATGGCGTTCGGCGCCCTGCGATCGCCGGCGGTTCCGTGCGGGCGGGCACCCCGCATCCCCTGGCGGGCCGGCCTCGTGGCGCGGGCGGGCTTGCCGGGCACGACGCCATTGCCCGCGCACCGGAAGCGGCACGGACTTAATCCTGCCTGTTGTTTGCGCTCATTCGCGTGCATTGGCGGACACAATGCCCCAGCTGTTTCGACCCACGGCCCATGCCGGGGGCCGGCAAGCCGCTGCGGCCAGGCCGGGTATCATCCCCGGCAACGCAAGCAACATCCGACTCGCCCCGTGACCGATCCCACCGCGACATTGCTGCCCGACGAATACGCCCGATGGCACGTGGTGGGCGCGGGCCGTATCGGCACGTTGGCGGCGTTTTATCTCCAATCCGCCGGGGCGAAGGTCACGGTCGTTCGGCCGGGCGAGGCGCACCGGCGCCGGGTGCGGCTGGCCTTCGCCGACGCCACGACCCGGGATATTGCACTCGACGTGCGGCCGCCCGCCGACTGCGGCCCCGTTTCGCGTCTGCTGATCGCGTCGAAGACGCCCTATGCCGCTGCCGCGCTGGCACGCGTGAACCTTGTCGAGAACGCCGAGGTCATCCGCCTGCAGAACGGGATCGGCAGCCTGGACGGCCGGCTCGCGCCCGGGCAACGCTTGATCGAGGGCGTCACCGCCAGCGCGGTCATGGCCGCCGACGAGGCCACGCTGCGCGTGGTTGCCGAAAATACGACGACGTTTGGCGGCGGCAACCGGCCGCCCTGGTTCGGCCCACTCGCCGCACACTGGCCGCGGCTGTACTGGGCCGACGACATCCGGCCCGTGCAATGGCGAAAACTGGTGGTCAACGCCGCGCTCAATCCGCTCACCGCGATTCATGACGTACCCAACGGCGCCTTGCTCGAACGCACCGATCTGCAGGCCGATATGCGGGCGCTGATCGACGAGGCCGACGCCCTGCTGGCCCGGCTGGACCCGCGCTGGCCGGGCGACTCCCATGCCGCCGTCGCGGCCGTGGTCCGCGCCACCGCCGCCAACACCTCGTCGATGCGAGCGGATGTCCAGGCGGGCGCAAGCACCGAAATCGATGCCATCAATGGCTGGCTGCTGCATCAGGCGGCGGCACTGGATATGGACCTGCCGACACATCGGCGTATCGTGGGGCGCGTGCGCGCACTCGAACCAGGCTAGCGCCCTGCAACGCTGGTTCACGGCATGGGTTTCGAGCGGGTTTTCGTACCCGGCAACGTGCGTCATACCGGCGGGCGGCCTACCCCTGCCCCGCGGCATGACGCAATCCGCGAACGGCCGTCGTGGCGCGCGTTACGCCCGGAGCCCATGCCAATAGGCTTCCTGGCGCCCAGGCTTTGAATACAGCAAAACACCCGGAACAACGCCCCATGCGCTCTCTGGACTCGCTTTTCGCCGCCCTGGCCCGATCGCGCTTTCGGTCGCGTTTCGAACTGGGGCCGCGCGAGCAGGCCGATCTCGACCGGCACGGCCTCGATGTCATCCGCGCCCATGCCGCCCGCTTCGTCGACGAACGGCTGGCGCCGGCCGAGCCGGCCAACGACGGCAAACAGACGCCCATGCGCAACCACCCGGTCTTCGTCGCCCAGCATGCGACCGCCACATGCTGCCGGCATTGTCTGGCGAAATGGCACGGGATTGCGCCGCATCGGCTCCTGAGCGACGCCGAGCGGCGCTACATCTGCGACGTGATCATGGCCTGGCTGGCCCGCCGGCACGATCCCGCGCGGGCCCAGGCGCCGCGCCAGGCCGAGCTATTCTAGGGCCTGGGATCGGCCCTGTTAATCCGGCATCAACACAGCTGAATTCATCAGCTGTTTTCAACGTCTGCAAAAATAAAAGCCGGCGCCTTTCCGTCTTTTATTTTCAAAGTCTTAGCGGCCGATGGCCGCGGCGAGCATGCGGCCGCATACGCGCGCTATCAACCCGAAAAATCATCTGTTTTTGTGCCGGGTCAATAGCCCACCGGCGGCACCGGACGGCGCAGGGCAAGGTAATCCGGGCGCGTCTCGGTTTCCACTTCCAACGATACATTGGCCAGCACGACCCGGCCTGTATGTGGCGGGCAGGCCGCACGCACCCGGCCCGCGGTATCCGCATGACAGCTTTCGCCGGTAAACAGAAACGTCTCGCCCCGGCCAACCTGATTGACGTAGACATGCGGGCGCCGATTTTCCAGCGCCCGGGCCTGCACGCACAGCCGGTGATCGGGGCCGAAGGGCCGCATGTTGGCGGACACGCTCACCAACAGCTCGGCACCGCCGACCGCAAGCGCCCGGCCGATCTCGGGGAACTCGATATCGAAACAAATCATCAGGCCGACGCGCGCGCCGGCCAGGTCGACGATTTGCAGCGCATTGCCCGGCGTGAAGGCTTCGGCCTCGTCGCCGAACAACTGAATCTTGCGATAACAACCGGCGATCCGCCCGTCGCGATCGATCGCCAGCGCACTATTGGCAATGCCGCCATCCGCGCATCGCTCGGCCAGGCCCATTACGATCGCCGTGGCGTGTCGTTTCGCGGCCGCGCGCAACCGCCCGACCCGCGTCCCCTCCAGCGTTTCGGCCAATGCCTCGGCCTGCATGGTGGTATAGCCGCAGAGAAACAACTCCGGCCACACCATCAAGTCCGCTTGCTCGTACTCGGCCAGCACGGCTTCGACGGTCGCCAGGTTGGTATCGGGCTCACCGACCACCGGGCGCAACTGGGCCAGGGCGACATCAAGACGGGGCGTACCTTCCATCAGCGACACATCCATGTTCGGGGCGCGCATGCCCGCAGCGATTCACGAGGATCGCCCGGGGCCGCGCAGCCGGAATAACCTGTCCGACAATACGCGCATCTCTGTGCTCTGTGCATCCCGAATCGGCCGCAACGCGGCCGCGGAACACCAGACAACGATCCGCACCGCAGCCCGCGTCATCACCGAGTGACAACACCCGACGGCGGGAACACGGCCGACGCGCCATCCGGCGCTACAGGGCTTGACTGACACGGCTCGGGGCCGCCATGCGGCATTGCTCGACTTGCCTGGCCGATTGCGGGCGCCAACACCGCGCCTAGAACGTCGGCGGAGTCGCCGCACTGACGACCACGCACGGCTCGGCAAACGGATTGCGCATCCGATGGGGGCGCCGGCTGTCGAAGTAATAGGCGTCCCCGGGCTCGAGCACGGTGATCTGGTCGTCGACCGTCAGTTCGAGCCGGCCCATGACCACCACACCGCCCTCTTCAGAACTGCGCCTTTCATCGTAGCCGTGACCGTAAAGCGATTCGCCAGTATCCGCCCCGGGGGCATAGCGTTCGTGCAGTATCATCATGGCGAAGCCGGCAAGATTTCGCCCCACCTGGCGATAGGACAGCCGCTGACCGTCCGCCAGCTCGACCAGCTCATCGGCACGATAGATCACCGGCGCACAAGCCGGCAGCGGGTCGGAAAAGAATGCGCTCAACGTCGTTTCGAGCGCATCGAGCACGGACTTGAGCAAGCTGATCGACGGACTGTGCCGCCCCCGTTCGATGAGCGATATGGATACATGGCTGATGCCGCTGCGACGCGCCACCTCCCGGATCGACAAACCGCGACTCCGGCGAAGCTGTTTCAGTCGTTCGCCGGCAGCCAGCTGGGCCGCAATATCCGCCAATACCTGCTCCAATCATTTCCCCCAGCCGCAGAAGATATCGCCGCATGTTGCATAAATGAACCCCGTGCAACGTTGCATGACGCAAAAGAACTGCATTGCACAGCGCCGGGCAATACCACGTGTATCTTTTGGCGGACACAGGGCTTTCGTGATCGCCGTGCGCTTGCGCCTATCGGGGCGATGGGCCTCGGCCCTCACCCGGCATGGCTTGCAGCCGATAACACATGCCCGCCGCAATGCCACGGTCGCAAAAACGTTGCAATGTGTGCGTGCAGCGGATGACCGAGCGAGCACAGCCGACGCGCGCGGACGGCGGCCAGGCCGGCCAGCGTTGGTGTCGGCGCCAGGCGCCCCCGTTCGGCCTCGCGCTGCGAGGCCGTCGAACCTGGCTTGTTGTCTGTCGCAGGTTCGAATGGGCTTCGTTTAAGCATAAAAAAAACCCGCACATCTGGCGGGTTTTCTATGCCTGGTGCGCCCGGCAGGATGACTCGACGCTGGCGCGTCTCGCCCTTCGGGCCCGTGTCGCTACGCGACCCGGTTCGAGCGCGCTCGCGCGCACTCGTCGAACCTGGCTT
>NZ_JBQDYE010000045.1:0-27439 GCF_052044155.1 Salinisphaera sp. SWV1 | reverse complement strand
ACCGGCTCGTATCGCCGCGGCTGTGCAGTCAGCGACGTCGGTATCGCCCCAAAACGGCCGTTTCTGGACGGAAACTAACTAGTATTCTCTGCGCACCCGGGCGAATAGCGCGGCCCCATCCATGGTCAGGTATTCTTGATCACTTGCTGACAATAGACGGATCGGGCCTGAGAGCCGATGACGGGAGGCCGCTAAAACCTTTGAATCCATCGGTCCAAAGCGCGGCTGAACGCTTTATCGCACTTTCTCGGGCAGCCCGATACTTTATCGGCCCCTGCGATAATTGCCGATAATTCAGTCTTCTGTATTTCAGGCGACTTCGACCGTGTAGTCGGATACGAACCCTGTCACTTCGTCAGCATAGCCCAACTGATTCGATACCAGCCGCGTCGAGCCAGTACCTACTTGGACGATGCTCTCCGCCGAGTAGTGGTTATGCCCCGAGATCCAAACCGGAACGGCAGCGCCCATAAGATGCTCGAAGTCATTACGGAAATAAGGGCTAGTGCGTCGTCGGACGAGAACTGCGGCGCGGCCAATCGCCTGCCGGGCGGGAAATGCGTAATCGAGATCGAGGGGTCGCCGGGTTCGAGCATGCGCTGTAGCCAACCCACGCTGTACTCGTACTCCTCGACCATACGTAACGGAGTAAAGGCATCGCCGTCGGCGCGGATATCTCCCTAAGTTCTGCCGCAATCTGCTCGCGCTAAAAACGGGGGATTGCCATCTCGGAACCTGGGCTATCCATGGCATGAAGGATGTATGGACCGGTATCGAGGCACGCAACGCCTACCCAGCCACGCTACTCATCAACTACCGGACGGCAGCCCGCCGCCTCTCACAGCACGTGGTAGTCGCCGAGCTGCACAACCTGCGAGATATCCTCGCCATCGAAGACGAACTGGTAGTGCGCAGATTGCGTGACGGGCCCGATCGCCGGAGGACGGAACAGCGCCGCACAGCGACCGCCGGCATAGCGAACTGAAGGATAGGTCAGCCCGTAGGCGCCATCATCACGCAGTGCCCGTCCCCAGGCCTGGCTGATTTCATAGCTGTCCGGATCGAGGACCGACGCCGGCAGCGCGCCGTCAAGCCCATCGTGCAGGGCGGTCTGGAGCATACCCACATATAGCCGCATTTCGAGCCGGCACTGCGGCTCCTGCGTCATACGCAAGAACCGCGCGCGATGGTGCGCGCTTTCCCGGATGGCAGCATCGGAGGTATCCGCGCAGTAGTAGATCCCGTACGTACCATCCGTGAACCGCGACTCGCTGAGCGCCGGGTGGGTGAACGCCGCCATGATCGGCGTCGTGCCCGGCCCGACCAGCCGGTCGCCGGCGGCGACCAGCCCGATGTCTCCGAGCCCATCATCGAGCCGGTCATTCGTCTGCCCTTCAAGCTCGAACAATGCCTGGAGATCGTCGGGATCGCCGAGCCGGTCGAAGATTCCGACAGGCGGGAATCGGCTCGGCACAATGCGATGGACTCGATCAAATGGGTGGACGCTGCACGACAGCTCCAGCGGAGCGGCAACCGGCATCAGGCCCGCCAGCCATCCAGGAACCGCCGGACAAGCCGGAGATCATTCATGCCACCCTGGCGCATGACATCCAACGCCGAGCGGCCCTCGAAATAAGGCGAATCCACGGGACGATGCAGCCAGCCATCGGCCTGCGCCTCGTCGGGGAACAGGATATGCAACGCCTTGTAGATGCCCAGCAGGTAGCTCGCCCGGTCGAGTTGATCGCGCGTGAGAGCGCCGCGAATTTGGCCCTGCTCCCGTAGCTGCCGCCGCCACCGGCGAACAGTGGCAATCGACACGCCGCCCATCAGGGTTGCGATATCGACCTCCGTGAGTTTCCAAAGATCCGCCATTCGAATCACGGCCTTCGCCGCGGCATTCGACCGGTGTACCGCGCGGTTGGCTTCGGGGTGGGCATTCTGTGCGATCAACATGCGGCGCTCCTGTCATCACGCGTCAGGTCAAATGATACCATTAGCAGAATATTGGCGCATGTGAGCTGCGCGATGTGTCAGCATCATCCTGGGTTTAGACCCAACATGCCAAGGCTGGTGTGCGGCAAGGCCAGCGCTGCAGCGCTGCGCGCGACGGAGCCCACCCCAGCGTCCGCCCCTGATCCAGCGGCGAGCGCCAACCGACGGCCGCCCTCGCCGGCTACTACCAGAGCCACGCCACGAGCGAGTACCAGAACAGCATGGCCCACAGTGGCCCGTAGAAACGAAACCTGTCCGCGGTCCAGATCCAGGGCATCACCCACGAGAGCATCCTGGCTGGCAGCACGATGATTACCCATGCCGTGAGGACGGCGATCGAATAGAGGGATTTCATATTGTGTCCGGTGGTCTCCGCCACAGGGGGCGGCACACCAGATCAGTGATAGCGCGCCGGACAAATCCTCGTGCCAACCTTGTTCGCGGTATGTGCGAGCAGTTTTGTCTCTTTCGATCCAGTCGATATCGCGGAATTGGTTGGCCCTGGCTGATGACTAAGCGATGCGGCGTGGATCGCGTAAACTGAGCCTGCTTGAGCTGGCGGGGGATCAATGTCGAGGGGGTATCAGATCGGTAGGCCAAAGCGAGTGAATATGGGGCTGTTCATGTATTCCACGTCGTCCCGGCATGTCGCCCTGGGCCGCCTGTTGGGCGTGGGACTCGCGTGTGTCCTATTACTGGTTGCCACCGGTTGTTCCGGTGGTGGTAGCGACAACAAACCGATCAAGGTGACGCAGGACAACGCGCGCATGCTCATGCATGAAGCGCTGATGCATACCGATGAGGACGAATTTCATCGGGTGATGGCGGCGCAGCCCGCAGCGTTCTGTCATCCGAACTGCTCGGCGGCGACCCGTGTGGTGATCGAGGACGCGGTGATCTGGCGGACCTATAACGATGCCGCGGCGGTGGACATCATCAAGGCGCTGCTCGCGCGGTCACCCGATCTGACGGCTGTGCCGTCCTTTCGCTACACGCTGGCCGACGGCTCAAGCTCTGGCGATGACCACACTGAGCCCCGGAATCCGCTCTCGGCGGCAATGAAGGCCCATCAACTTGAATTCATCCGTCTGCTGCTCAACCGCGGACGCTTCCCTGACGGCCTGCCCAAGACGGCCCTCGAGCTATATGACGCCGGCACCTGGTCCGATGCCCAGTCGGCGTATATGGCACGAGCGATGATTGCCGATGGTGCGCCTGTGCAGTGGATGACCAATGGAGCTGGGTTTCTCGTCGAGGATGATCGGCTGCATACCCTCAAGACGTTATTGGATCACGGAGGCCAACTGATCGGTGATGGGATTCTCGACTGGTATACCCGCTCCAATCATGATCCGGCCATGCTCCAGCTGCTCGTCCAGCATGGCGCGAACGTCAATTACCGGGACGTCCGTGGCCTCAATGCGCTCGAGTCAGCGGTCGTCGACAACAAGATAGCGCCGGGCCTGGAAGCGCAGTACCGCGGGTTGGGGCTGACGATCCATGAATCTCGCGTACGTAAGGCGCGTGCTGCTGCGGCCGTAGCAGCACGGCTGCAGGCGAAGCGTGATAAGGCGGATTTGCGTGCCTACTGTCGGGAAGTGAACACCCAATGGGTGATTATGATGATCAAGGCGGTGAACGGCATAGCGCCGGACCCGGGAGACAAGGTGATCTATCCACCCCCGATCTGTCTGAAGAACAGGTAGCGCTCACGGCCGGGGAGGCGGCGTGGCCACGCGATTACAAGCCGCTGGCCGTCGGATAGGCGGCACTCAGCTGTTCGTCTGGCCCGTCGTTCCCGGTGATGCTCCTAGTCATTAATGAAATAAGGGGCTAGCGCGACGTCAGACGAGAACCGCGGTGCAGCCAATGCCCGGCTGGGCGGAAAATGCGTGATTACGATCGAGGGGTCGCCGGGTTCGAGCATGCGCTGTAGCCAACTCACGCTGTACTCGTACTCCTCGACCATACGTAACGGCGTCAATGCATCACCGCTGGAGCGGATGGCTGAGAAATCCGCGATCATCCAGTGAACATCACGCGCCACACCAAGCCACGAGCGCGGCCCCGAATCGAGACCACTCCACAGCGTGCAGCCAAGAAAGCGTTGTCCCTGAATACGGATCGCATCGCGCTCTAGCAAATGAACGCCAAGGCGAGCGGCCGTCTGTCGCGCTTCGGTGAGCAACGCCACCCGGCCCTGGCCGTAGTACTCGTGGTTGCCCATGACGTAGACGATCGCGCGCTGGAAGGTTGTGGCCGCCCATTCGACGCCACGCGTGCCCGTGTGGATATCGCCGGCGAGGATGACCAGCTCACAAGGCGTATCATCGTCGATCCCGGCTTCGTCGGGATGATCATAGGCCTCGAGATGCAGATCCGACAGAACACGTATCTTCATACTGTTGAGGTTCGGCTTACGAATCGAAATCGCGTCGATGCTCACTGCTAGGCTCCTCGAAAAGATGCCGTAAACCGTTCCTGCATGCTAACGATATCTCATGAAAAGAAAGACACCGGCCCAACTCCGGAGCTCGCGCTCCGGAGCCCAAGCGATCGCATTCGATGTTTTCGGCACCCTATGCGAAGCCAATCCCATGGGCGACTTGCTGCGCTGGCACCGCGACCTCCCGGCAACCGAGCGACGACGGTTACGTGATGATTGGATGTGTGGGTGGATCGGTTTTACCGAGTTGACCCAGTATGGCGATACGGCTGCAGCGCCACCCATTGAAGTCCTCGAGTATCAGGCGCAAGCGAGCGCCTCGACAACGCGACTATTTGCGTCGGCGAAGCCCGTACTCGACGAACTGAAGCGCCGAGGCTACCCGATGGCTTGCGTGTCCAACCTGGCGCCGCCGTTTGGCCCACCGGTGCGCCAGGTTTTGGCCCCCTGGATCGAGCGCTACGTGTTCAGCTACGAAGTCGGTGCGCGAAAGCCGGATCCGAGCATCTTCGAAGCAGTCTGCGACGCTCTGGAGTTGCCACCCCACCGTGTCCTGATGGTGGGCGACTCACCGCGATCGGACATCGAGGCCGCGAACGAATTCGGGATGTCCACCATGCTCGTAACTCGCAGGGACGCTACCGACGCAACGTCGATTAGCCAGGTCTTTAATCGGTTGTCTTCGCGCCCGTATTGATTTTTAACTGAAATATCTAAGAATACTGACCTGTCGTGGTCTTCTATAGGTTTCCTATCGAGATATCCGAGTCTCTCTGGACTTATTGGCGTTCCGAGGCAAAAGGGTCGGTCAATAATTTCCCAGCCTTATTTGCCGCCTTCTCGATTACCTCTAAGAACACACCAGTATGATCAAGGTCTAGCACGCCATTCGCGTTTGCAGCGATTTGAGCTGATCGAAAAAAGGATCGAAATTCTTCAGCCACTTGGCTGTCAAGAATCACCCACTGATTGGCGACACGCAGTCGGCCCCTTTCGATATCGAACAATTCGACCGGCTGATCAGCGGTGGAAGCAGTATCGGTTTCGGAACCGCTAGTAGTGCTGGGGTCAATTGCGATCAATGGCTTTAAAGATTCTGGATTTTCATTCATAAGCCCGTATTCTCCATAGCTCGATAATTCTTCGATTTTTCTTTCCCGGGCTTCTAATGTTTTCTCCCTGTTTACTAGACTTTGCCTCGCTTCATGTATGACGGCGCTTAGCAAGCCAGTAAGCGGCAGCAAACGGCCGCTAGCAGATGCTCGATCCTGCCCGCTAGCGAAGGATGCGGAAATTTTAAACCCTATTGCAACGTCGCTTTGCTCGAAGTCGTACATCGTGTCGATACGATGTATCTTGAGGCCAGATTTTGCCGCAATGGGGCATACGAAGCGCTCGATCTCAGCAAGACTCTTCTTGAATTCGGTGTAGTACCTAGGCGGCATGTAATACGTCGCCTCAGAAATTTCACTCGCGGAGTCGGACATGATAGGTGTTCGTTTTTTGAGATATTTATAAATAGTCACATAAAATATATGCAATTCGAAGTAAATCAAAACTTATGAAGTTATTAACTTTTTAACGTGCGTTTGTGAAGTGAAGAGACAAGGTAAATGCCTCCAGCTATGAGCAGCAAAAATGGGCCGGTTTTTGACGAGGCAATTGATACGAAGCTGGCAGCGCGCTTTTCGCCGTATTCGCCAGCATGATTGCTGTCACAAAAGAATCCACCGATTGCGCGTGGCTCGTGGTGGGAAGTAGCGCATAGATTGATCTGCTACCGCATCGATTGGTGAGTCTCGTATGCACCTGGTCCAGTTAGCTCAGTCATAGCGTTGGCGGTTACAAAGTCTGCCTACTGCAACCAGATAGTCGCGGAACGTCGAGCATGACTTGGCGCTGTAAAACGTAGTAACGGGTGAGAACCCGACTAGTTTAGAAGAATCCGCGTTTCGATCGACCGTCGGAGGCGATACTACCTATCCGGTGCTTTAACCGGCTTGAAGCTTTTCAATCTGGCTGTACAAGCGTTGCGCGAGAGCTCTACCGGCGGCTAAATCAAGCCGGTGCGACGCCCAGTCCTCGCAGAGCAGATCTTCGCCCAGCCATTCACTGTATTTCTCGTCCTTCTTGTTGAGGACGGCCGAGGCCAGCGATTCCGGTGTGAGTGATTCTTCAGCGATAATCGAACGCAACGCTTCGGTTACATTTTCCGGTTTGGCGTCGGGAACGTTAAGGCAGATACTTTCGTTGTGAGCCTCTATGCCACGGTGGGTCATCAAGGCTGCGAGAGTGTCCATAGCGACGTCGCCCGCCCACGGGAAGATAAGCGTGTGGTGGCTTTGGCGAACTAGCGGCCACTCGGCCAACTTCAGACTCCCGAAATGGTATTGGGCCTCCTCGAATAATTCTCGCGCCACCCGGTCCAGGTATTTCGGCGGTTCGGCCCTGTTCAATAGTCGGAACATTTCTTGTCGAACGCGATCAGCGATAACCCCCCCGGTACCGCCGAATCGAGGCGGGTTGCCACCCGTCGAATGCGCGAGATCGATACGCTTGTGCTCGTTATCCACGTTAAGAACGCGCCAACGGCGGCCGCCGAAGATAATGAGCGAGCCTTCGGCGATCGGGCGATCGATCGGCAAGCGGCCGATGGTTCGCCCTCGCACGCTCAGAATGTATTCCTCGGGCGTGGCGAAGGCGGCGTAGAAACTGTAGTGATTGACGAGTTTCTCGCCCACGGCTCCAGGCAGCAGAAGACCGTCCGACATTTGGACAAGGAGCTCAGTCTCGCCCATTCGCTTGAGCAGGCGAATGAAACGCTTTTGTCCAACCCCAGCGAAGGGAGCGTTTTTTCCCAGAATATTCCAAAGGCTCTGGGCGGTCGCGCCGCCATACTGAACGATCACCGATAGGGTTTGTTGGATGAGTGTAGACAGGTGGAGGGCGCCTGCCCGCGGCGGCTCGATCCAACGAGTGAGCAGCAGTTGCGTCATCGCGACCGCCTGGAAAAGCTGGGGATGCAACCGATCCTGGGGCGGTGTATTTACGTCAATCGTCTTCTCGCGAACATAGATCCTTAAGACCGCAGCTTCACCGCGGCGGCCCGATCGGCCAAGTCGCTGTCGCATGCTCGCGACTTCGGGCGGCGCGCCGATCTGTGCCACGCTCGCCACAGAGCCGATATCGATGCCCATTTCTAGTGTCGACGTGCAGACTGCACTTACCGGACGCCCCTCGTTCTTGAGAGCCTCTTCGAGATCGGAGCGTAATTCCTTTCCAAGACTGCCGTGATGGGGAAAGAACTCGACAGGGACTCGATCGCGCTCACAGGCCCGCCGGAGCAGGTCCGAATACATTTCGACATTCTGGCGGGAGTTCGCGAAGATCAGGTTGTTCTGCCCGCGAAGATTGGCGTAGATATGTCCGGCGACATCCAGTAGGTCACCTGCCAGCGATTCCTCGACGGCGACTTCCTTACCCGCGTTTTCCCGCTCCGATGCACCCTGTGGTGTGAGCGCTGGCGGCAGTTCTCGATATCCCCGTATCTGGAGCATCAGGCCGCCGCTGTCTTCAGAGTTGATGATCACGCGAACGGCATCGCCGTGTCCCGGCCGCAGGAAAGCAGCAGCCATGGGCATATCGCCCAATGTTGCGGACAGCCCGACACGAGGTACATGACGCCCGATCGCCAGTTCCATACGGTGCATCAGAGACTGCAACTGCATACCTCGCGCGCCACCGATGAACGCATGCAGTTCGTCGACGATGATGTAGAGCAGATTGGCGAAAAGGTGCGGGATATGCTGGCCGTGCCGCATGAGAATTGCTTCTAGCGACTCTGGGGTGATCAACAGTACGCCTGAGGGCTTGTCGAGGAAGCGTTTCTTATGCGTGCGTGAGACATCGCCATGCCAAGGTACGGTCGGCACGTCGAGGTCTTGGGCCATGAGCTCGAGCCGGCGATGCTGATCGTTGATTAGCGCTTTGAGTGGTGAGATGTAGAGCACGGTGCCAACAGGTGCGCCGTTGTCTCGATCGAACAGGAGTCGAGACAACACCGGCAAGAACGCAGCCTCGGTTTTCCCTCCGGCCGTCGCCGCGGCCACGATGACGTCATTATCACCGGAGACGATAGCCGGTATCGCTTGCTCCTGCGTCGGTCGCAACGTGGTCCAGCGTTGACGGAATACCCATCGCTGAATACGCGGATGAAGCTGATCGAATGCCTGCGAGGCTTCGCTCACGCGGCTCGCCTATAGCGTGAAGTGTTGGAGCCCGTCGTCATCGTCATCCGTTTCACGATTCGAAGTCGATTGAGAGTGGTCGATGGGGGTGGCGAGAGGCGTATCTTCGGGATCACGGTCTTCCAAGGCATCGATCTCGTCGGGGCGATCGGGCGCGATATCGACCGCGCCGATGAGTTCACGCCAGCTCTGCCCAGGGTTCTGTTCCAATATCGATAAAAGACTGACGAATTCCTTTATGGAGTTCCGTGGTGTCTTGAAATAGGCTTCGCCTATTCGTTCGTGACAGTGGGCCATGAACGCTGTCAGTGCCTCGTCCGGTATCAGGTAACGGCTTTCATCGCCGCCGGCCATGACGTGTCGGATGTTCTTGAGCAGGATATATAGGTCCTCACGAGAGAGATTCGCGAGTCGGATCACCGGCCCGCTGTAATCGAGTAGACCGTTTCGTGCGAAACGATTCTCGGCAAGACGCGTTTCCAGTGCTTCGTAACTGTAGAGGCCAAGCCGCGGGTCCATGAGAAATTCCGGCGTGCCACCGAGTAGAAAGCCAATGCCTTCGGCATGTCCTTGGAGGGTGTCGTTGAGAATGCGCAGGATTTGTTCGTAATTGCTTTTGCGCGCTTGCGTGCTCGACAGCTTGAACAGGTTGACCAATTCGTCCAGTGCGACCATCAGCCCCTGGAATCCGGCCAGGCGGACGAAGCGCGCCATGAGTTTGAGATAGTCGTACCAGTTTGCGTCATCGATATAGGTGCGTACGCCCAAAGCGTTGCGAGCATCGGTCTTGGTCGTGAATTCACCCCTCAGCCAGCGGATCGCATCGGATTTGAGTTGTTCATTGCCAGTATCGTGACCTTTCCAATACGCTTCCAGTACCAAAGCGAAATCATAGCCGCCACTCATTTCGGTCAAGTCGCCAAGCTGCCGATGGATCACCTGAGTGGGGTTCTCGCCCTCGGCGCTCGCGGTCTGCAGCGCTTGGCTAATAAAGCGTTCGACAATGCTCGGTAGCGCGCCGCCGTCAGGCTTTGAACGGGTCGAGATATTGCGCATCAGCTCGGCATACAGCGATCGCGCCTGTCCACCCGTGGCATGAAGTCGTCGATCCGGCGTGAGGTCTGCCCGCGTCGACACCAGTTTGCGTTCCAGCGAGATCGAGTGAATGAGATTGAGGAAGAAGGTCTTACCCGAGCCGTATTCGCCGATGATGAAGCGGATACTCGATCCGCCGTCGACGAGATTATCGATATCGCTCAATAACGCCTGAAGTTCGGGAGCCCGGCCGACCTGAATATGCTGATGGCCGATACGGGGGACCACGCCGGCGCGAAGGGAATCGAGGATTGCGCGCCGTTCTTTTTCACGGATTGTGCTCATGCCAACAGTTCCTCGTAAATCTCGCGGTCCAGCTTATAACTGTCGTCGTCTTCCTCGATGCAAGGCGCGTCACACTGCTCGAAGGCGGCTTCATTAATCGTGTCGAGCGCACCATCGAGTAGTAGGCCTTGTGCTTGAGCGAGCGTCTCGAGCTCGCTTCGGCCCCATGCGTCCTGCGTCCCGAGTGCTGACAACATCGCCGAGTGAGCGGAATCAAGATTCGCTATGGTTTCAGCGGCCGGAGAGTTTGGTGCTGAATGCGGGGCGGCCCTCGGTATCGCATCCTCCTCGGCTTCTGCGAAGATGCCACTGAGCAAAGCCGAGACTCGTTCGGTATCCGCCAGTTTCTTTTCGAGTGCGGCCGGATCGAGTTCTTGGGCGGTAGCCCTGATCGGTTGCTCGTCTCGTTTTTCGCGCGGTTGCGGAATGGCAAACCCTTTTTCTTCCTTGGCCTCGCGAACTGAAACCGGACCGCTAGTCGCCCGGCTATGCAATGCCGGGAGGATTTGCGCAGCGTCCAGCCCGAGTTTTTTATAGAGTTTTTCTAGCATCTTGATCTCGTCTCGATCAATGCGGCCATCGGCCGCTGCAATCGTGATCAGATGCTCACCAAGCGTTTGGATCTGAGCGGTACTGAGTGCATCGAGTTGTGCCTTGAGCCCTGCCGAGCCTTCTTCGTGAGTCAATAGCCAATTCTTGTACGCGTGCAGCCGCGTGCGTTCGGCGTCGTTAAGCACTTCATGGCTGTCAATCAGCGTATCCATCGCGCGGCGTTCATCCGGGGCGATATCGCCATCCGCTATCGACACCATGCTAGCGAGGCGGATCAAGAGTGCGGTGGCTTGATAAGTGGGCGAAGGGGTTGTGGGGGCATTTTCGCTCAATCTGAACAGCACGACGTCGTCGGTCGGTTTGGGTTTGACGCCACTGAAACGAGCGTCGGGGGAGAGACCGATCCCGGCTTTCTCCAGAGCTTGCGCGAGTAATATGGCCTCTTTCTTCGCCAGCTTTTCCTCGCTTTCGGTGTCAAAATGCTCCAGCAATAGGCGCACCGGAACAGCGGGAAAATCCGTCGCGGCGAAATAAGGCTTAACGGCGGCATTCAAAGCTGCAAGAGCGGGGAAGGCGTCTTCGGTTGCGACGGCACCCGGCAGCAAAGCGATCGCTTGTAGGCTCGTCCGCGAGTCATCATTGCGACCCAAGTGCCGGCTGTAGGCGTCGAGCTGATTCATTGCCTCGTTGGCGATCTCTGTCAGCGCGTTGCGTGGCCGCTTTAAGACCGTGACATCGATAATTTTGTTGGCGGTCGGGATGGTGATTAATCCACCGAAACCTGGACTCGCTGGCCGGTATGTGGGCGTCAGCATGGTCTTGTTCGGTTTGATGATCATCCCGTCGCCGAAACGCGCGGCATAGAGATGTCGGAAGAGGCTGGCGAAGAGTTTCGGACATCGCTGCGCGGGGGTACGCAGCGAGATTTCCGGATCATGTGTTACCCAGGCGAGGGCCCATTCCGTTGAAATGGGTTTGTGTGCTTGAACGAGTCTACCGAGCCCAACCTTGAGCTGAAGTGGCATCTCGTAAGACCGGCCTTCGTATAACCGAGGCAGTTGATCGGTCGACCACATGCCGAGCAGTTCCATGGTGGAGAGAAACTGTGTGGCATAAAACCGAAATGAGCCGTTTGTGCCATAGATGCTAAGAAGTCGCTCTACCTCATCTCGAATAGCGCCATGTTCGTCGTCGTAGCCGCCAGTGTCTATGTGGTCTGAAAGGACACGCCGCTCCAAACCGTAGAAAAACAAGAACACGTAGCCGATGTAGGCGTCAGACGCGCGCCGGCCATCCGCAAGCCAGTGCAAGTAAGCGCCGCGCGATTTCGGCGGTATCGAGGCGTACGATGGCCAATAATCCATGCCGGTGCCGGCGTGGTCGGATAGACTCAAATCCGCCCGTCGCTTTGGGTCGATAAGTGCCGGTTCTTCACCGTACCGGCGAGCCGCGGCCAAACCGCGGCCTACATAGATAAGGCCACCAGGAATTTCTAGGTCATGTATTCGTGTAGTGACGCCAGCGGGGACCCAGCAATCATCGACAGTCCTCGGCTCGGGACCTCCGACTTGGGTTTGGTGGATTGTGCGGCGAGACTGTGATTCCTTGCTAGTAGGCGTGTTTTTTCGTGTGGGGTCGAATCCGCTTTCTGACAGCTTGGTGCTTGAGCGAATGACGGACCGGGGATGGCGGCTGTTGAACTGAGTGCGTAAGGCGGTTCGCCGAGCTCGCCAGCGAGCAGTAACGATTCCCACGATCAAGATCAAAACGATCAGCGATACGAATGTGGCCATAGCATCAGTTTCCCCCGGCTCGATTCTGCCACAGTCGCTATGGTTCGTTGGTTTAACGCTGCTATATGGCGACACAAGGCCTATGCCGCCTAAAGGTCACCAACGACGTAGACGCATTATCGGATTGTGCAGGCTGTTAGCTGGCCCAGCTAGATGCGCGCGACGCTGATGGTCGTTGATGAACTGGTACGTCACTCGGGCTGCTGAGCGAAGTACCGCGCGGTCTTTTAGGATATCGCGCTCCTCTTTCTTGCGACGCAGTTTGGCGCGCAGCTTGAGGATCTCGCTCTTGGCCTCGACCAGCTCGCTGGCTTGCTGCTCTGTGTTGTCCGGCTTCACCGCCTTCACCCACTCGTAAAGGCTGTGAGCTGACACACCGAGCCGCTCGACTACGTCGGCGACCGGATAGCCCTGATCCAGCACCTGCCGAACCGCTTCGTCCTTGAATTCCGGGGTATATCGCTGACTGCTCAGTACACTTCCTCTTATGCTCAAATCATAGGCCAGAAGTATCTAATGGACCCGGACAAGTCCACTCTGCAGGCGGCGTCGAACATACGGCTTCCGAAGCGAGCTAAGGCGGAACACTCATACCCGAGACAAATATGGTGAGATGATAATATTATCAATAATACTGGCGATGCTTATTACACCGAGCATCGCAGGTAAATGACCCGGGCGACGTGTGACAGTCGTTGGTTGGGAGTAGCCGCGTCCGTCATGGCTGGCCGGCCTTTTTCTTAGGAGACTCCATGGAAGCATCCGTACCTGCCGGCGAGATCTTGTCGCCCGTCATCACGCCGTTCGACAGGGATCTGTCGCCCGATGTCGGGCAGCTGACCGCGCAATGCCGCTGGTTGCTGGACAACGGCGTGGGCCTTGCGGTCTTTGGGACCAACTCGGAAGCGAGTTCGATGTCACTGCGCGAAAAGCTGAGGCTGCTTGATCATCTGGCAGGGGCCGGTTTGCCGGGTGAGCGCATGATGCCGGGCACGGGGGCGTGTTCAATCGATGAAACAGTGGCACTAAGTCGCCAGGCGCTTGCGATCGGCGCAGAGTAACCGGATATTCCGAGACGTCATAGCCGATTCAATCGATATCTGAACGCAGCGGGTTCTCGGCGAAGTGCTCTTTCCAGAGTCGGGGCGTCAGTTCGATGACCCGACTGGCCGGGTGGAGGCCCACCCGCTGAAGCACATCCACCAGGTACGTATAGGGATCAACGCCGTGCAGCCGGCAGGTGCTGATCAGGCTCTGGATGATGCCGACGTGGGTGGCCCCGACTTCGCTCCAGCAGAACAGCCAGTTCCGTCGCCCCATCGGGATCGGCCGCAAACCGCGTTCGAGGTGGTTCGTATCGATCGGCACGTCGGGATCGCCGAGGAAGACCTCCAGAGACGCGCGGCGCTCCAGCGCATAGGCAATCGCCTTGGCCAACGGATGGCTCGGCTCGAGATCCAGACGCTGGCACTGGCTGTCGCACCATTGCCAGAACGCCCGGACCGCCGGTTCGCAGTGCCGGGTTCGGTCGGCCTGCTTGTCGGGGCCTTCGCGTTGCTTTTCCCGCATCTCGGCTTCGGCCTGATACAGGTCACCGATCAGCGCCAGCGCGTGCTGTGCCTGGGGATCGCTGTCGAGGGCCCGTTCGAAGCCTCGGCGGGTATGGCTCCAGCACTGGGCGTGGGTGACGCCCGGCCGGGCTTCGGCATAACGGGCATACGCCGCATAGCCGTCGGTGACGAGCGTCCCGGAGAAGTGCTCGGCCAGGGTGTCTTCGATGTGGGCTCGCCCGCGGCTCGGACTGAAGGTGAAGCTGATCTCGTCGGCGTCGCCATACAGCGGCCAGAAATAGCCGGATTCGAGCTTGCCCTTTGTCTTGTGGCCGGCCTTGATCGGGGTCTCGTCCATCGCCAACACCCGAGAGGTCAACACATGCTCGAGCTGGGCGAGATGGATCGGGGCGAGCAGCGCGGCGCTGCGCGCCACCAACTGGGTGAGTGTGGCCCGGGCCAGCGTGATACCGCCGGCCGCCAGGCGTTGATGCTGGCGATACAGCGGGAGGTGAAACGCGAACTTGTCGACCAGCAACCCGGCCAGGAAGCTGACATCGGCGAGGCTGCCGGTGAAGATCGCGCCGGGTACCGGCGTGGTCTGTGGCGCGGCCTCGGGTGATGCCTTGATCACCGGGCAGCGGTATTCCAGCACTTCGTAGCTGGCGCGCCGCTGGGCCAGACGGAAGGTGCTGTGGATGGCGATGATCTCGCCGTTCTCCAGATCGTCCGGGGGTGCCACCTCGATCACGCGGACGGGCACGCTCGCATCAAAGCGCAGGCCGGTATCGTTGACCGCACCGTCGCGCGTTTTCTTGCGACGCTGGATCTCGACGGTTTCCGTCGCCGGTGGGGGCGGTGCGTCCTCGATCAGGCCGGCGAACAGACTCGGCTGGAGAGCGGGATCGATCGCGAGGCGTTTTTCCGACTTGGACCCGAACAGCTCGCGCGTGAACCAGGCGATGCGGCGCTCGGCCGCCGCCAGCCGCGTGCGCAAATCGGCATTTTCAGCGACGACCGCGTCATATTCCTGTATCGGCACGGTCGCGGGCAAAAGCCTGATTCCTGATCGATTTCAGGCGCTTATTATACTCGATCCGATGCCTCTGAAACGCCTGGATGCCAACGTTTTCGGTGTTTTTTCACCTGCACGTCCAGCCCTTCGATCAGCGCCTCGAATTCGGTCCGCGACAGCGCGCCGGCCGTGCGGCGGACGCCGAACCGGCCCTGCTCCAGGCGCTTGCTCCACACACAATAGCCGCCGCTATCGAAGTACAGGCACTTCAGCTGCGTGCGCCGGCGGTTGATGAAGACGAAGCCGTGGCCGCTCAGCGGATTCTCGCCCAGGTGATGGCGCACCATCGCCGCCAGCCCGTCATAGGACCGACGCATGTCGGTGGGCTGGGTGCACAGCCACAGGGTGGCGGGTGTTCTCACCACCCGCCCCGGCGCAACCGCAGGCACACGCCGTCACCCAGATCGAGTTCGATCGTCCAGCCGCTGTCGGGCTCATTCGGAACCGACGTATCGGTCAGCGGCGTGAATAGTGCCTCGACCGGCGATGCCGACGACTTCAGGCGTCGCTTCCAGTGCTGGAATGTCGTCTGCGACAGGCCGTGGGCGGCACAGAAGGCCGCCTGACTCTGGCCACTATCCGCCTGCTGATCGATAAGGCGCTGCCACTGTTCAGATGAACGACGACGCCGGACTGGATCGGCCATGGGGGACTCCCGATTCGGTTGAAACAGGGGTCAGATTAGATACGCCGAAATCATGCGAGAAGAACGTCTTGGTTTGTCCGGTTACGGCGCAGAGCGCGTACTCATGCTGCCGCCGTTCTTCTACAAGGGGGTTTCGGACGAAGGCCTATTCCGGCATTACAGCGAAGTAATCGAGCGCGTCGGCGATGCGCGGCTGAAGGTCTACCTCTATCACATTCCCCAGATCGCCCAAGTCCCATTGAACGTGCCGCTGATCGAGCGCCTGATAACGGCTTACCCGGGCACAATCGCCGGCATCAAAGACAGTTCCGGCGACTGGAATAACACTCAGATGCTGATCGAGACGTTCGCAGAGCACGGTCTTCGTGTATATGCCGGCAGCGAGCGTTTTCTGATGCCCGCGCTGCGGCTAGGTGGTGCAGGCTGTATCAGTGCAACCGCTAATGTGCACCCCGGGCCAATGGCAGAGCTGGCATCCGACCCAAACACAGCGAACGCCGATGATCGGCAAATGCGATTGACCGAGATACGCGAGGTCTTCGAAAGCGTGCCCATGATTCCGGCGTTGAAGGCGGCCACGGCCCATTTCAGTGGCCACGCTGACTACGCGCGCGTACGGCCGCCACTGGTCGAACTCTCGGATGCGCAGCACCGCACGCTCATGGATCGTATTGAAGCCACAGGTTTCGCCATGCCAGGTCGTCGCTCGGCCTAATAGTTAAGCGACGGAGACCGGTTGACACCGCGGCTTGGTAAGACTGCGTGAAAAATGCGCCATTACGAGCTGACCCGTGAGTAGTGTGTCTTGTCCAATCACCACAGTGCGGTCGCCCGATCCGGGTTAAAACAGACGTCCAGCCCCGCACTGCGAATGCCTTGCTGCATGAGTGGTTCGGCAATCGCTGTTTTGTCCACGACGGGCCGCGTGCGATTTTAATGAGCAACGCATCGGTCGCATGCGTCAAACGCCGCCGCGTTCATGAGTCGGGCGGTCTCCAGCGCCAGCGAGATTGCAGCGCATTCGATAGACCTCTGTCTAGCGATTGATGCTGTGGTGGCAAAGCACTGCGCTTGCGATATTCCACAATAATGAGGCCAACAGACGACGCCTTCCAATTCAGGTTTGATAAAACTATCAATAAACTATGGCAGTCGATGCCAGGCTCGACTGATCCCCACAACTGCCAAACGCCTATGAACGCTAATCGCGCGACTTCGTCCGCAGACTTGCTTGATCAAGCGCTGAGAACTCTGGAAGAGGAAATTGTGCTCGGGCTCATCCACCCACGCGAGCGCCTGGTCGAGGATGCGCTAATTAGCCGATTCGGTTTGAAGCGACATATGGCGCGTCAGACTCTGGTCGAACTCGAAGCCATGGGGCTCGTGGAGCGGCGAAAGAATGTGGGCGCGATGGTGCGTTCCTACACCGTAAAGCAGGTCGAAGATCTTTATGCGGTTCGTGAACTACTGGAGGCGGAAGGCGCGAGGCTAATCCCGATGCCGCTCGATGGCGAGTCGCTCGAGCAACTCATAGCCATACAGCATCGCCACGACGAGGCAGTGGAAACACACGATCTGCGCAAGGTGTTTCGTATCAACGTCGAGTTTCATCAGACGTTGTTTGCGCTGTCGGACAACCCGGTGTTGGTAGAGGCGATACGCGATCATGCCAAGCGGGCGCACACCATTCGGTCGGCCTCGTTCGTGCTGACGTCGGTGCTGGAAACGTCCAGAAAACAGCACTGGCAGATGATCGAGGCACTGCGCGCCGGCCATGCTGACGAGCTGGTGGCGTTGTGTCATGCGCATCTCAGGCCCTCGCGCGACAACTATATCGAAAGTCTAAAAAACAAGCTCCAAGCCTCGCCGGACTAACGCTCGGCGCCAGCCGAGGCAGCCAGCTTCCACTGAAAAGCCTCAGCACAAGCCCCAAAAGATACCTGTGGTGCACGCTGCTTTAGTGGCATGCGTAGGCTAGTTGTATTCTCAATATAAACGTTGATAGGATTATTAATAATAAAAGGAAGGACGTTATGAGTGAAGATCTGCAGCGATCTGCTCCATCGGGGCTCCGCGAAGGGTTGGCTGATTACGGGGATCGGGAGTTCTCTCTTTTCCTACGCAAGGCCTTCATCAAGGGCGCTGGGTATACCGACGATGCGCTCGATCGGACCATCGTTGGAATTGCCAATACGGGTAGTGATTTCAATCCCTGTCACGGAAATGCGCCGCAACTGATCGAGGCTATAAAGCGCGGAGTCATGCTGGCGGGCGGTCTTCCGGTGGTGTTTCCCACGGTGTCCATTGCCGAGAGTTTCTCCGCGCCGACCAGTATGTACCTGCGTAACCTCATGGCCATGGATACCGAGGAGTTGATCCGGGCCCAGCCGATGGACGCGGTAGTACTTATCGGCGGCTGCGACAAGACCGTGCCGGCCCAACTCATGGCGGCGGCGTCCGCCAACGTACCGGCCATTGAACTAGTTACCGGCGCTATGCTCACCGGTAGCCATCGCGGCACGCGCGTCGGTGCTTGCACGGATTGTCGGCATTACTGGGGACTATATCGCGGCGGCGAAGTCGATGATGCCGAAATAGACGAGGTTAATTCCCGCCTGGTGGCCAGCGTGGGCACCTGCTCGGTGATGGGCACCGCTAGCACGATGGCTTGTATCAGTGAAGCGCTGGGTATCTCATTGCCCAACAGCGCATCGGCGCCAGCCGTGACATCGGATCGCATGCGTGCGGCCGAACAGTCGGGCACCACGGCCGTACAAATGGCGCGCGCCGGATTGACACCCGAGGCGATCCTGACCCGTGAAGCTTTCGAAAACGCGCTGCGGGTGTTGCTAGCGATCGGCGGCTCCACCAACGGCATTATCCATCTGACCGCGATCGCAGGACGGATGGGTATTCATATTGACCTCGACACGGTGGATCGCATCGGCCGCGAGACGCCGGTCCTTGTGGATCTCAAGCCGTCGGGCACGCGCTATATGCAGGATCTGCACGATGCCGGCGGTCTCCCGGCCGTGCTGCACGCTCTGCGCGATTCGCTTCATCTGGACGCGCTGACCGTGACCGGCCGCACGCTGGGCGAAGAACTCGATGCCTTCGTGCCGTTTGTCCAAGATGTAGTGCATCCACTGGATAATCCAATCTTTCCCAGCGGTGGCATTGCCTGCTTGAAGGGCAATCTGGCACCGGACGGCGCGATCATTAAACAGTCTGCCGCACACGCCGATCTCATGGAGCATGAAGGGCGTGCGGTGGTGTTCGAGGACGCCGCCGACATGGCGGCTCGTATCGACGACCCGGAACTCGACGTCGAAGCCGACGACATTCTGGTCTTAAAGCATATTGGCCCGATAGGCGGGCCCGGTATGCCCGAGGCAGGGTACCTGCCCATCCCGAAGAAGCTGGCCAGCCAGGGCGTGCGCGACATGGTGCGTATCTCCGACGGACGCATGAGCGGCACGGCCGCGGGTACCATCGTGCTACACGTCACCCCAGAAGCGGCCCTGGGCGGGCCGCTCGCCCTCGTCGAAAACGGCGACCGTATCCGCTTGAGCGTGCGCGACCGTGCGCTCGAGTTGCGGGTCGACGATATGGAACTCGAAAGGCGTCGCGAACGCTATACGCCGCGACGGCCCCATAACGCCGAGCGGGGCTATCGCAAGCTTTTCTTCGAGCAGGTCACACAAGCCGATACCGGATGCGATTTCTCATTTTTGCGTCCACCGAAAGTCAGTAGCACGGTATGAGTGCCGACGGACTGCAGGCTACTTGTCTCGGGCCGCTGCCGGTCGCCGATTTCGAGCACCCGGCATTTACGGCTCCCCGGGGCAGCTGTGATACACATGCGCACGTCATCGCGCGTTCGCCTGCCTATCCGCTCGCAGCAACCCGCAGCTATACGCCACCTGCCGCATCTGTCGGCGACTATCGCGCCATGCTGGCCGCGGCCGGCATGGAACGCGGTGTGCTCGTTCAGGTCAGCGTGCATGGCACCGACAATCGGCTGATGCTGGAGGCTCTGAAAGCTTATCCCGACACGCTTAGAGGCGTGGCGGTGGTCGATGCCGATATCGACGATGCCAGTCTCGATGAGATGCATGCCGCGGGCGTGCGCGGTGCGCGCTTCAACCTGCTCTTTGGCGGTGGCGTGAGCCTGGACGCGCTTGAGTCTCTCGATAGGCGCCTGGCACAACGAGGCTGGCATCTCGAGTTTCTGCTCGACGGGCGAACGCTGCCCGACATGCGCGACCGGCTGATGCGGCTGCACTGTTCGGTAGTAATCGACCACATGGGGCATATGCCGGCCGCCGATGGTGCTGATTCGGCCGGCTTTATTACGCTCTGCGATCTCGCCCGCAATCACGGTTGGTGGGTGAAACTGAGTGGACCCTATCGCCTGAGCGAGCGTCGTGAGGCGCGTTTTTTCGATGTGCTCCCCATGGCACGGGCATTGGTGGATGCCGCGCCAGATCGGATGCTCTACGGCAGCGATTGGCCACATGTCGATCAACACTACCCAGTCGACACCGGTGTGATGCGTAATCAGCTCGCGGGCTGGGTGCCGTCGCAAGCCGTGCGTCACCGCATTCTCGTAGACAATCCGGCACAGCTCTACGGTTTTCCCGTCATGCCATAACGGTTGCACCAATCGATGCTGTCCATTTCATAAAAATAGCGGAGGGGAGTATGCAAAACAAAAAACTTAACTGGTATAGCGACCTGAATAAAACCGAGCGGGCTACGTTCAAGACCGCATTCGGCGGCTGGACCCTGGATGCGTTCGATTTCATGGTGATGACCTTCCTCATCACCACGCTGATGAGCGTGATGAACATCACCCAAGGTGAGGCGGGCCTGCTCAGCACTGTGACCCTCATGACGTCTGCCATCGGCGGGTGGGGGGCGGGGATCCTGGCCGATCGCTATGGTCGCGTGCGTGTACTTCAGTATACGATCGCCGCGTACTCGCTCTGCACGTTCCTGATCGGCTTTACTCAGAACTACGATCAGTTCATCACCTTACGCGCTCTTCAGGGGTTGGGTTTTGGCGGCGAATGGGCGGTCGGCGGTGTGCTCTTGGGTGAGATCATACGGCCCGAGCATCGCGGCAAGGCGCTCGGCACCATTCAATCGGGTTGGGCCGTGGGCTGGGGTCTGGCAGCGCTGTCCTATGTGGCGATATTTGCCTTCGCGCCGCAAGACATCGCTTGGCGCGTGATGTTCTGGATGGGTGTTCTGCCTGCGCTACTGGTGATCTATATCCGGCGGTATGTGCCGGAACCGGAGATCTTCAACCGTACCCGCAAAAATCGTGATGCACCGGCTTCGCCGTGGACCATCTTCAAGCCGGAGTTGATCAGAACTACATTCTTCACCGCGTTGGTTTCGACGGGCCTCCAAGGCGGCTATTACGGCATCAACACATGGTTGCCGACATTCCTCCAGCGAGAGCACGATCTGTCAGTATTCAATACCGGCGGCTATCTGTTCGTGATCATCTTCGGCTCTTTCGTAGGCTACGTGAGCGGCGGCTATCTGTCTGACAGAATCGGGCGACGCGGCAATCTGCTTTTCTTCTCGGCTCTAGCCTGCGCGGTCATCTATATCTATACCCAGCTTCCGATCAACGATGCCGGCATGCTGTTCCTAGGCTTGCCTCTGGGTATTGCGTCAGCGGGCGGTTTTGGCTCGGTCGGCGCATTCTTCACGGAGTTGTTTCCCTCCGAAGTGCGCGCTAACGGCCAAGCTTTTTCATACAACTTCGGGCGTGCGATCGGCGCGATCTTCCCCGCCTTTGTCGGCTTCATTGCCGATCGGGCTGGTCTGGGTATAGCCATCGGTGTTTTTGCAGGTACGGCCTATGCGCTGGTGTTCGTAGCGGCGCTATGTCTGCCGGAAACTCGCGGGCTTGATCTCAACGCCAGGGCCGATTGAAAAGAACGGCTAGGGGTATTGCCGTTTGACGTTCGTGTAGCGAAGCAAAACCGCCGAGCCTGATTGTATTGTTTTCGCCTAACGCACGGGTATTGCAATGCAGCCAGGAGGGAGAAGTGGTCGGGGCGAGCTGGTAGCGTGATAGATCCAGGCGGAAGCAATACCAGGGATAGGTTTAATAAGACTGGCGGTGAGCAGAATCGGGCTACTGCGGTATGCGAGCGCGTCTAACCGCCATCATTACCCGAATGGTTTTCGTGCTTCGGCGCAAATAGGTAATTTCAGGCGAGCAGGGCAGTGCAGTTTTACGGTGGACCGACCATACCCCGCTATTGAGTAGCACGCCGACGACATTCACGAAGACCATAGGAGCGACCCGGCCTTGCACTTTCTGAGCTAGAAAACCTCGCCCGCAGCCGGCTCCTCGGCGACAATTCCGTCTCGGTCGGGAAACTGACCATCAGTGCGGGCCGGACGGCCGACTGTATCGTTGCACTCCCACAGCACGCAGCGCCGCTGATCAAGCTGCAAGGCGCCAGCGACGCCACCCTCTACAATATCGATCAGGCGACCCTGCATCTGTCACTCCAAGGTTTCGGCGACGTCAATGCCTCGGCGTTATCGGCTCGCGCGGCCGATCCGACAGTTTCGGAATCAGGCGATATCGCCAGTCAGGTGGTCGAGCGCGTTCGTGCCCAAGTCGATGGCTCCGGCGAGCTCCTAGCCTATGGCGATCGGTCGGACCGCCAAACAAGGGGGGCATGCTCTGGCGTTATTCGATTCACGTAACTGCACGTAGGCGGGCACGTGAATCAGATCCGAACGGGCAGGGCGGCTACCGTACGAAGCGCAGAACGACTCGTACAGTCACTCGCCTGCTTTCCACGACTTCACCGGGCCATGAACATACGTGCCCCGGGTGAAGCACTTATCCGCGAACTTTTGCCGCAGCTTGAGTGGTTCGATTTTCTTGATTTCCGAGGTCTGACAGTTCTGATCGTTAACCGGGGGCAATGACGCCTCGGTGCGCTTGTCGCCGGAGTGCTCGTGCTTTGAGCAGGCAATAGCGGTTGTCGTAACCATGACGGCCACCAACGCAATAAAAGTCAGCCAGTGTTTCATCAACATCCCTTCTAAATCATCTGTTCGACCGCGTGATGAATCCGCTATAACGACCGGCCCACTATGATCTTGAGCGGCCTGAAGAATCTCCATGCGTTGACACAGGGCACGCCGAGTAGGGTTGGCGGGCGAATATGCCCCGGGATCTCGGTAGACGGTTACGCCGCCTTTGGATGCGACGGCCTAGGTCGGGTTCTACGCCGGTTTTGCGGAAGGTTGAGAAAAGGCTAACGGATATTTCTTATCTTCGGCATGCATGCGCTGCCGGATACGCGGATTATGGAAGCGTTCGATATAGTCGAAGACATCGGTTCGCGCCTCCGCTAGCGTCTGATAACGCCGCCGATTCACGCGCTCTCGCTTGAGCATGCCGAAGAAGCCTTCGGCTGCCGCGTTGTCACCGCAGTGGCCGACCGTACTCATGCTGCAGATCAGGTTGTGGCCGCGTAGGAAGCGTTGGTAGTCGTCGCTCGTAAATTGCGTGCCGCGATCCAAGTGCGACACGACAGGCCCGTCATGCGCCTCGCGTTGCCAGAGCGCGATCAGCACAGCCTTGAGTACGAGATCCCGGCTCTGACGGGCGCTCATCGACCAGCCGACCACGGCCTTGTAGAGATCGACCACGACGCACAGATACAACCAGGCTTCAGCGGTCCGGATATAGGTGATATCCGTCACCCATTTGGTGTTGGGTTCGAGTGCTGCGAAGTCGCGCTCGAGGTGGTGGCGGACATGATCCGGACGAACGCCGGAGGGCTTGTGGCCCGCCAGCGCCGACGCTGCGGGATGCCTTGAAGGCCGCTGGCGGCCATCAGCCGAGCCACCCGATTGCGGCTAACGGTCTCGCCTTCGAACTGCAGCCTTCGGTGATACGCGGGGCGCCGAACACACCGTCGCTGTCTCGGTGCAACGTGCGGATCTTCTCGGTCAGCCGCGCGTTGGCTCGCGCCCGGCTGCTCGGCGATCGGTTCGTCCAGGCATAACACCCGCTGGTTGAGACTTTCAGGCAACGACACATCAGCTGGGGGGATATTCCGAGCGACAACGTTGGATCGTCGCTCACCTCACGATGATTCCTTGGCGAAGTAAGTTGCCGCGTCGCGCAAAAAATCGCGCTCCTTCTTGACCTGTGCCAGCTCGCGCTTCAGGCGGGCCAGTTCCTGGTCACGCGGCGTGCCGGTGCCCTGAAAGCTTGGCTTCGACGAGCGCTGGGCCTCGCGGCACCAGCGGTTGAGCATCGTCGGGCTCAGGCCGAGATCGCGAGCCGCTGCGCTCGCACTGCTTGATGACGAGCGCACCAGTTCGACGGCTTCGGCGTTGAGCTCGGCGCTTTACTTCTTGCGTGGCATAACACTCCTTGTTCGGCCCCATGAAGAGCCTTCTTTGAAGTGTCCGTATTAACAGGTGAGGACCCGCGAACCCATATCCCACGTTTCAAATATTTACGACAAATTTTTACTCATTGCATTCGCTTCGGTTAAAGCGACGCGCGTATAGTTGTGTTTGCCATTGAATTTCGTTGACAGAACTTGGCCGTAAGCGCCGATGTTCAGTATTTCCATGCGATCGCCAACTCGTGCATCACCAGGAAGACGCACGCGGTATGGCAGGCAATCTGCACTGTCACATGTTGGTCCTTGTAGTAGAAAGTATTCCTCCGCGACGTTATCGCGGCTCCACAGCGGCCGGCAGGGAAAGACAACGCCGTGGAATTTCCCGTCGTGAAGGCACCCATAGACGCCATCGTTGACGTAGAGCATGTCGCCGCGGCGCTGCTCGACCCGTAGGATGAGCGAGCCCGCTTCCGCGACCAGGGAACGGCCGGGTTCACACCATAGTTCGCTATTCCAAAATCGCGGTGGGCGGTGTTCCCATCGCTCTGCAATAGCGAAGAAGTATGAGAAGAGATCAATCTCTTCGTCACCTACGTACTGGACAGGGAAGCCACCCCCGACATTGAGCACAGAGACTACGATGCCCGCCCGCTCAGCAATATCGTAGGCCAGATCGATCGCCGCATAAAAACTGCCCGGATTCATGTTCTGCGACCCGACATGGAACGAGATTCCGACACTGCACCCCAGTTCGCTCGCTGCCCCAAGGAGGCTTACGGCGTCGGATTCCGCCGCCCCGAATTTCCCATCCAGCGGATGCAGGGCTTGGGCATTCAGCACAGAGACACGCACGTGCACCGTCAGTAAAGCCAGTCTATCGGGGCCTAGTCTCCTCAGCTTCTCCAGCTCTTGAGTAGTATCGACGACGAAATCTCGGACAGCATGCCGCTCATAGGCGATGAGGATTTCGCTCGGGTCCTTGATCGGGTGCGAGAAGCAATACTTCGCGTTTTCGATGACAGCATTAACCGCTTCAATCTCGCCGAGTGAAGCGACATCGAAGGTGCAGATCGTGCGGCCTATCTGTCCGAGAACGTAAGGATCGTCGTTGGCTTTGACCGGATAGAATATCTGATCGAAAGGACCGGCCCGGAACTCGCTGATCTTGGACTGGATCCGCTGCGAGTGGTATACGAGTACCGGCTGCTTATCGGCGTGATCGATTTGCCGGAGGATGGTGGATATGCGTGGCGCTGTGAATGTCATATTGCGCGGCCCCTTGTCATCGCGAAGTGGCCAGAGATGACCAGCAGCAATAGCGCGAAAGCGGTACAGGTATAGATCAATGCAGCGTCGCCGGCTTTCCAGGCGATGGCTCCGACGATCAAAGGACCTGCCACGGCACCGACGGTATAGAACATCGCAATCCTGGCGATGCCGAATTCAATGAGATGAGATTCGAGACGGGTGCCGCAGTCGATGACGGCAAGCGTATTTGCGCCTCCGATCCATCCGCCGGCGAAGAAGATCAATCCCAAAAAGGCTGGGCTCGTCAGGCTATACCCGGTATCCATCACAGCGATCGCGCCAACCAGGCAAATCAGAATCAGAGCGACGCAACCGATCTGAACGAAGGACATTCGCGCCCTCGATGTAGCCATCCCCATCAGTGGCTGCAGCAGCGTCCCGCCTAAGCCGAACGCAAACCCGACAAGCCCGCCCGCGGCTACGCTATAGCCTGCTGATATGACAAACGCCGGAAGGAAGGCGACGAATGAAGCTTCGATAAATCCGCCAAAGAATGCACTCGTCAGTGCTTGTCCGAGCCGGCCAGATGCATCCTTCTTGGTATCGGCGTTCAATGCCGCGTGTGCGTCAGCTTGCCCGGCCCGGGTACTCGTCTTGAAGTGCAGCGAGTCGAGGTAGAGCAGCGCGCTCGCCACGCCCGAGACGATCAGGACGCTGATAAATACCAGCCCATACCCGTAGTCGCTTAACCAAAGCATCAGCGGGCCGACGGCAAGCCCACCGCCCATCAGCGTTTCATGAATCCCGACATTACGGCCGACGTGGTCATCGGTAGATTGCTGGATAACCAGCGTATCGCAGGATATCCAGCGGACGGTCAGGGCGGCCCCGATAGTTACAGAGCCGAGCACGTACAACGCGAAGTTATCGAACAAGGAAAAACAGGCGAATCCAGTCGCGGTCAAACCGATCGACAGGAGATTGATCCTGAAAATGCCCAGACGCCTAATGAGTCCCGGGGTAGCCGAGCCCAGCGCGATCACGAGAGCCCAGATTATCGATACCAGGAATCCGCTCAGAAACGAGGAATATCCCTCTCGCGTGAGCTTGAGTGCTATAAAGGGACCGGCTAGGCCGCATTGGAGCACCTGCATCAAGAACGAATAGAGGTTCGTCCATAGAAGAGGGCCAGGGCCGGCGAACGGCCCCGGCCTAGATGCGCGGACGGTCACGCCTTAGTTCCGGCCGGCGTGAATACCACCTCGGTCTCGGGACGCGTGTTGAAATGTCGCATCCAGGAATCAATGATCCGCCGGGTATAGATCTTCGGCATCTCGTGCTTGTAAAGCTCCTTCACGGTTTCAGCGAACGCCGGATCCTGATGGCTCGCATACCAATGTCGGCGGTCGTCGGATAGGGATGTGGGGCACCGATTAGTATCCGTCATATCGATGTAGTTGGAGATCGTCCGTTCAGCCATCCTCTGCCAGATGTTGCCTGCCTCATGCAGCAACGCACTGAGCGTTTGAGTGCTCTCAATTTGATAGGGCTCGACCCCAAGACGCTTGTGGATCATATCTCGCGTGAACAGCGAGAATGCGTACACATCAGAGTTGAGATTGGCGGACAAGGCAGGTGCAGCCATCAACGGGTCGTAGAGGTCATCGCCTATATCCGCCGCGCGTGGGCAGAAGGCAACGACATCAAAATCCGCGAATTGCTTGATGGCGCCGGTCACCGGGCATTGTGTCGCGATATCGAGGCTAAGGCTGCCGCCATTGACCAGCGTTTCCGGATCCGCATCACGCCTAAGTATGCTGAGCATTGAAGCGAGAATCCTGATCTGCTGCTCGACCGTTTCGGTACTGTAGTCATCGGCGAGGTAGAAGTAACAGGCAACTGCTTCACGCATACGCAGTTTTCGCTTGAACTGGCCCAGGTGGTCCAGAATGTCATTTGCCGAAACGATCGGTGCGAGGTAATAGCGATCCTTGGAGAACTCCAGCCGACCGGCAACGCAGCCTAGTGTCCTGTAACTCAATTTCGTAGCATTGGTCACAGGCTTGAACATGGGTGTGTCTGATGCCGCGCGGTCGTTT